>NZ_NHNZ01000050.1:0-7792 GCF_002727095.1 Halorubrum sp. C191
ATTTAGCTGACAGTATGAGCCACCAGCGGGCGATCGTCTCGCAGCCCTCCGAGTGCGGCGACGAACGGTTTGGCCTGCTGCTCGTTCCCATCGACGATTACCGCGGGGGGTTCGGCGACCGTGTTCAAGATGTCGTTGACGTGGATCGCGGAGTGGACCGCTTCGACCTGCTGGGTGTCCTCGTTCCCATCCAGGCTCTGGCGGTGGGAGAACACACGGATGTGCTCCGGAAATTCCTGCAGGACGGCTTCGGTGAAGTCTCGGCGGACGGCGTGTTCGTAGTCGTTCGCCTTGTTGTAGAACGGTTTGAATTCGATGCCACTCCCGTGGTCGTAGATCGCCTCCAGAATCGCCGGTTCGAGCTCCCGAGAGGCATACACGGCTGCCGTCACCGTCGTATCACCGACAGTGCTCGCGTCCATCGTCACAGACGTCGAGTAGGTGTTTGACTCGGTACGGAAGGGAAGGAGCGCCATTAGTGATTCAGTTGGTGCTGTATTCAGTCAGGTGGGCCTTCACATAAGTGCGTGTAGATTCCGCCATCATGCCTCCTCGAAATCGAGTTTCTCCTTCGCCGACCGGACCCGGTCGCTGACCGTCTGCGGGCTGGCCTTCCGATCATCAGCCCACGAAGACTGCCGAGTCGAGTAGAGCGTCTGCGTCATCCAGTAGTCCAAGGTCTCAGCGGGTGACTGGAGTTCGTTCGCCAGCACGGCGAGCTCGACCGCCGCAATCTGCCGGCCGATGTCGAGCGCGGTCAGCTCCTCTTGGTAGTCGTTGATCGCCCGCCAGCCATCTTCGATCTTGAACTCCAAGTTGATGACGCACTTCCCATTTGCCCCGTACCCGAAACGACATATTCGTATTGAGACTGTTGGACGCTAAATGCTTGAGGCTGCTTACAGAACTCACAGCTATATCCGAGTGCGTGGATGCTGATTGGATGAATTCGTAGGAAGGCTCCCACATGGAACCCATTACAGTTGCCAGTTAGCCGCTTTAGAGGTGTGTAAACCGCCTGAATACGGACACCGGGACAAAATAACAGTAATTGTATGTATGTCTGACGCTCGGCGTGAGTATTAAGACGGAGGCCGGCGCAACATCGCAGTATGTACGGCTAGGCGATGTTTAGAAAGGGGGGGGAAGTTCCCCTGTTGGCAGCAGGGGCCGCTTGGGAAGGGACAGGATGGCACCTGTCCGAGGATGCTTTCCTATTCCTCATTTCTTCCGAAGTGGTCTTAATGGTTGCGGTGGTGAGAGTCATCTCCGGCTTTCGCCGATAACCCTCTCTGCTGTCTCTGAAACGGCCGATTATCCGATTTCGGCCGTAGCGTCGAGCACGTGCGCGGAGAGCGCACTATGCAGGACCACCCGGCTCATGGAGGTGTGCCAGCGGCGTGAGTCGCTTCGCTGTCGTTGGCTGTTCCAACTGTAGCCAACACTGGGTCATCGAGGATGCCGTCAGCAGTGGCGCTGCTAGCACTCGTGAGTGCCCCCGGTGTGGGAGCCAGCATTCAGATGGCCAGTTGCGACGTCGAGCAAGAGCCGACACGTGGGAGGACGCTGTTGAGCAACGGGCGGCACTTCTCGCGAACACTCGGAACGCCGGCGCTGAGTTCGACGAGGGTGGCCACTACGCCGATCTTGAAGACGAGTGGGACCGCGACCTCGTCGGCCAACCACTCGGCGTACAAGTGCTTACAGGTGCCTTCGCAGACGATCAGCATCTTGACACAGCGGAGCGAGAGTCACCCGAGAAAACCGATCAGAGCTCTCGTCAGCTTGGAGATCTCCGTTGTGATGAGGACGCGGGTCTCTGGGTGGTTCAGCAGTACCCAGCCGTGTCGTCTGGGACAGTACACCTCGACCAAGGGAGCCGACCGGGTGAACTCTGGCAGCGTCTTGTTGGGATCCTCGAAGCCGATATTGCGCTCGCTGTGCGCGAACTCGTCGGTGGTGTCGCTGATGGGGCCGCCTGGCAGACGCTTGAATCGATTATCGACGATCAGCTCGGGACAGTTGACCAAGAGGCGCTTCCAGACGCAGAGAGCCTCAACGGGTCGATCGTTGCGTCGACGCTGTCGAGCCTGTGTAAAGATGTCGAGTCCGAGCAGCATCAGCAAGCACTCGAACTGCTCAAGAGCTTTGGGAGCTCGGAGTTCGGCCCGCTTGGCATCGGGTTTCCTGGTGAGCTTGCGGATGTTCGCCGAGTTGTGAAGCCGTTGCTCGCAGCCGCAGCCCATACGCCAACACTCACCGTGCGGATCGATGAGTCATTCCGGGAGATCGGCCACGCCGACCAACGCCGGCAAATGGTCCAGCTGCTCAGTTGGCTTGGCCACGGTGTGGACGTCCGGATTGTGTTTGAGTCGTCCATCTGGATGCGGCGCTTCGCTTGGAGTTACGATCCGGAGATCGATGTCGACGAACTGGATGGGAACGTCCCAGACGTGGCAGCGTTCGATGTGAGTTCTCAATGCGATACAGACCAGCGCGCTCACGGAACTGTCGACGACCACGTCGCGGCTGCGTGTGAGGCGCTTGAGACGGACGGTGAGGTTGTCGCAACGCTTGAGCGTATCGGCGCGGAAGCCGGCCAGACAGCCGGCTACGAGGCGCTCTATGAGGCTGCTCCGTACGATGACCCCGACCAGTCTCGGAACAACGTCGCGTACCACCTGCGCCAGCTTCGTGAACACGAACTCGTGACGGATCGTATCGCGACCAGCGACGGGAGCAAAGTCGCCATTCGCCCGGCTGGCGTGCGTTTCCTCGAAGAAATCGGACGATCTGGAACGCAACAAAAACCCCTTCAGAATTTTGTGAGTCGGACCGGAAAATCTGCCGACAATTTGGAGTCTAGACCCGCGCACACACGTGAGGGGGGGACCGGCTGGAGCCGCGACCGCCTCCCAGCACTCCATACTATCCAACCGCTTTCTCGCTCTACGTATCAGGCCGCCGTCGCGGCGACCCCCGAGAATGGCGTCGCAACTGTCGATGCGGCGGTCTCCGAGTGGGAGGATCGGGCAGCTCCTCGGCGCTACATGGACTGGGACAATGATCGGCTCGCTGTGGCCGCCGAAGTCGACAATCCGATGCAGTGGGCAGTCTGTACTGCTCGGTCGTTGGGTGACGGGTTTGTCTGGGACAATCTGTTAACTGACGAGCGACTCGACGAGAATGGTGAGTTCCGCCTACTGCTCCAAGAGGCACCCAATATTCTACAGAACAGTGCGTGCCTTGGGTGGATTGCTGAAGAAGACGAACTCGTCGACGATGTCGATGAGTTTGGCGACCGCATACAAGCTGTTCTCGAGGAGATTTGCGAGATGACGCGGGACATGACTCACGGCGAGTACCGCGAGTACAACTCTCGAACGGCGTTTCGGACGAAGATACTCACTGAGTCACTCGGCGTGATCGGCGTGATGACCCGATTACTGGACTTCGCCGGTGTGGACATCCTCCGAATCGGTCGGATACCCCGGTTCAAGAGCGATTTTGCCGACGAGAAGCTCTCAGCTATCGCGAAGTTCGTTGGAATCAACTCTGCGATTGCGTCGAAATACGGGATGGCGTCAGTGTTTCGGCAACTCTTTGAGGACCGTGAGGAGGTCCTCCGTTGGTCACTGGATGTCGATGTCAACGCGGCAGAGCCGTTCGGTGAGCTCATCGGCTCGTGGTGTCTGTTTGCTGATTACGGCGACCGCCAGGACGTGTTCGCTGAGAAGCTTCGATCCAACGTCTCGCCGAGGGACATCCGGGATGACGCCCCCGAGATCGGTGTCCGCGTCCCCGTCCAGACATCGACGAGTCGGGAGCAGTACCGGGATCTGCTTGAGGAAGCGCTCGAGGCGAAGAATCTACTCACGACTCCAGAGGCAGTATCAGTGCTTCACGGACTGTGTCGGTCACCGCTCGCTATCGCGAACGGCGTCGCTCGTGCCTTGGAGCCGGAAGCCGAGACGCGACATATCCGGTCTGTAGAGCTCCGGCGTATCATCGCAGCACTGTCTCCAGAGCAGGTCCTCCGGGATGCGTCGTCAACGCCGCGAAAGGCCCTTGTGGCACTCGCAGGCGCTGAAGAATTCCTGACGCAGTCAGCACTCGCCGAGAGAGCCGGCGTGTCGGCTCGCTCGCTTCGTGACCATCTCCCTGACCTCGTTGATGCTGGAATCGTCGCGAAGGCCGACGCTGGCTACCGACTCCAGCTGTCGTTTGCGGAGACGAATCGGGACGACGGAGAACTGCCTGAGCGGTACCAGGATATCTACCCGCGATGGGTGAGCGATCCGACCGTCAGCAACGATGTCCACGCTGCGGCCGGAGCGTTACGGACAGCCCGGGAGCATCACGGGCCAGACGGACCAATCTCACCAGAGGACGTCGGGTTCGCTGGCGACGTCTTGCTGGAACTCACAGAGCCGTGGCCGTTACTCGATGAGGTGCTGCCAGCGCTGTGGGCAGTGACTACGAGAGCGTGCTATCGAGAGGACGCTGCTGTCGCTGGTGGTGTCCTTGTTGAATGTGAGACTGAGGTAATGGGGAGACGCCCACGCCAGTTGAGCCTCCAAGAAGCAACTACTGGGGAACTTGTTGGATGAGTTCTAGAGGAATGAAGATGTCTGTCACCGGTGATTCGTAGAGACTTGGTACACTGGTATCGCCATCATATTTTTTGACGATACCATTGGGCCACTCATGCTGTTCCTAGGATGGCATAGAAGAGTTGCCACGACATTTATTTCGTGAATTTACAGCCGGATCAGCCGATAAAAAGCGCTTGCGGATTGAGTGCCGAGGATTCTGCCAGATCAGGGGGATATTCCAATAGCTGTGCGAGATACACAGCACGCATCGATCACTCAACTTTCTCGACACCGGTAATCTTGAAGCGGGCACCACCATCGGCACTGTCGGTCAGATGAATCTCCCAGCCGTGAGCCTCTACTATCTGTTTGACAATATTCAGTCCAAAGCCGACTCCCTCTTCGGATGTCGAGTACCCGGTCTCAAACACTTCGTCCCGGTTATCGTCAGAGATGCCGGATCCGTCGTCTTCTATATAAAATCCGGTGTCTACCTCCCCAACGGTGATCGTCACGCCTTCGCCACCGTGGTCAACCGCATTTCGGAAAAGATTCTCAAACACCTCTGGTAATCGATCGGCATCTGCTTGTATTGATGATAGCCCCTCAATCTCAAGGGTAGCCTCGGTTGTGCGGGTCGTCTCCCAGCACCGATCGACAATCGCCTCGAGGTCGACACTAGTCGTTTCACCGACGACTTTTCCTTGTCGAGCCAGCGCTAGTGAGTCGTCTATGAGCGCTTCCATACGTGTCAGGGCCTGTTGAGCATCGGTTAGGTGTTGGCTGTCACACTCGCTAGCAGCCAGCTTCGTTCGCCCCTTTGCGACGTTCAACGGACTCCGAAGGTCGTGCGACACGACGCTGGTGAACTCATCGAGCCGGTCACGTTCCCGAACGAGTTCAGCTTCCCGCCCCCGTAGTAATTCTAGCTGTGTAATCCGGCCAAACACAGCCGTCAGTGTGTTGCTCCACAACTCAACAACATCTATCTCTTGCTCAGTAAATGCATCCGGCTCCGTGGAACCAACATTCACTATTCCATGCCGGCCGAGTGGTACGATTACCTCGCTCTCGATAGGTGTGTCTTCATTCGATCGCTGGTCATGTGCGGACATATCGCTGATGTATCGGAGTTCTTGCTGCTGATAGGCCTCCCACGAAAGTGATTGCGTGTCCGCCCCGTACGTTGGGGGGTCAGAAATCAACTCCTGACCACGCTCGGAGATGGCGGCCGGCTCAAGTATATCTTGGTCGTCTCTGCGTAACCAGATACCAGTAGTGTCACATTTTAAGACGGCTTCGAACGCCGCTACGGCAGACTCGGCTGCTTCTGTGGGATTCGTCGTTTCTAGTAGGGTTTGCGTTCTCGACTGTATCTGCTCGAGGGTGGTGCTGTACCGAGCGAGCCGTTGTTCTTGTTGTTTTCGCTGTGTAACGTCACACATTACCGTAAGAATACCCTCAATCGGGTCGCTGTCAGTGAAGTTCTGCCCACGGCTTTCGATCCACCGCCAGTCCCCATCCACGTCCCGTGCCCGAAACTCAACGGCGACAATCCCATCGGGTTTGTCCTTCAGTCGAGCAAAGTGATCCATGAGTTTCTCGTGGTCGTCTGGGTGGACCTCTTCGAAGGGGTTCTCGCCAACAACATCCAGTGGCTCCCACTCGAGTAACGGCGACGGTGGGCTTTGGTACTTAACAGTCATCTCCTCGTCCATGATGACCAGCAACTCGGGAGAGTGCCTGACGAGTTGTTCGTACAGTCGGAGTTCCTTTTCTCGTTCTTTCTGAGCGGTGATGTCTTGGATTGCGCCTCGAAGTTTGATTATATCGTCACTGTCATGTATGCGTTCACCAGTAGTACGTACCCACTTTTGATCATTTTCTGCCGTGATCAATCGCAGTTCAAGTTCGTACGGCTTGCCGTGGGCGCGGCAGTTTTCGATTGCTGTCTGAATTGTTGATTGGTCGTCAGGATGATAAAATTCGATCGCTGTTTCAACCGAGGGGTCGGATTCTTCAGCAGGATCGAGATCGTGGATATTGTATGTTTCCTTCGTCCAACGCTGTTCGCCAGTTTCAAGATCTGCCTCCCACCCACCAACCTTAGCCAACTGTTGCGTGTGTCGCAGTAGATCTCGGTTTCGTTCAAGCAGTTCCTTACGTTCGCTTCGGTCAGTAATGTCTGTGTAGATAGCAAACCCGCCTGAACCGTCATCATAGACCGCATTTTGGAGGAGGAATTTACAGAGTCCGTTTGTTGTCTGTCGGGTTACCTCCCTCGAGTCAAGACTGCCGCCAGATTGGACATGTTCATTGATTTCTGCGGCTTCGTCAGTTCGGTTATCAGGGACGATGTGTGTGTCAAGTGAATCGCCGATCATAGTCTCAGATTCGTACCCGAATGCGTTCTCAAATGCCGCATTAACCTGCCTGACGATTGGCTCATCGGCCTCGTACCGAACTTCTACAGCGGGTTGTGAGAGGTGGTCGAAAAGAGTCTTAAATCGCTTCTGTTCTGTTTTAATCTGTTTTTCGGCCTGTACCTTGCCGACAGCATTCAGAATGCGATTGGCCAGTAATTCGTACTGCTCATTTCCAGACGATTTTTGTAGATAACCAGTGACTCCTGCGGAGATTGCGTCACTGGCGACGGTTTCGCTCCCTTTGCCAGTAAACAGCATAAACGGTAGATCAGGCCACTCCTCACGAACAGCTCGGAGGAACTCAACACCGTTCTGCCCAGGCATCTCATAGTCGGAAATGACGCAATCAAATGTGGATTCAGCAAGACGATTCAGCCCCTCGCTCGCACTACTTACCGTTTCAGTGTCGAATCGGTCACTCTCTCGTTCAAGAAACGCTGTGGTCATTTCGGCGAAGTCTGGTTGGTCATCAACATGGAGGACACGGATTGTATCCCTGTGCTCTGCTCGGTCAGACATACTCAGAGTTTTTAGTTCAGCTATGAAAAAAGTCAGTACAGCAGTTGAGATAACTGACCACATAGATATGGGCCTCCTCTGTATCTCGCACACACTTTCTGATAGAGCGTAAGTCGATCAGTGATATGCGTCGGAATGTAAATCAACTGTATTGACCGATCTGGCCTGCTAGTGCCGCTTCAACACTGATCTGCTAGAAACGACTGATAGACAGTCTGTAGGGTGAATCTACCAGATCACAACTGAAGGCCC
>NZ_NHNZ01000001.1:0-8570 GCF_002727095.1 Halorubrum sp. C191
TATTTAGCTGACAGTATTACTCTCTAACGGATCACGTCCGCACCAATTTATTATAGAGACGGCAAGGCGAATACACCCGCCTTCAGGCGGGTGATGAAGCCGACATAGTGGGAAGCAATCCACTAGCCGAACGTCTGTACCGAGTTTCACATACGGAGATTTAACTGACAGACCGCTCTATGTGAAGGCAGGAATCGGTCGGAACGGAGCGGATTCCGAACCGTCCTTCGGAGGCGGCCTGTCCGCCCGCGTAACGAGGCAGTATCCGAAAGAGCAGTCGATGAACGCCACATCCTCGAAGGGTGTGTCTCTGCCGACTGCTCAAAGCACGCGACACGATACCCTCAACTCCGCTGATGCCTGCCGGCGTCCCCGTGGCAAAAACAACATGTGGGACGCCATACACGGTGAAGGATAGGGGTAACGACCAGTTGGCATGGCCGGCAGTCCACCAGTCCGACACTGTGGGACTACCCGTGCCCGAAAGGTCTGGTAGTCACCTGATTGGACTACAAAGCTGAAACTCCCACCGCTCGGGATTTCTCCGCGTTTACGCGGAGGAGGATGTCAATTCCAGTAGTCCGGTTGATCTCATATAACCAGCTTCGGCAAGTCAATCAGTGACATCATTATACAGCTTTCTGACTTGGCCGCTTCATAATTGGTCAGTGGTTTGTTTCGAAATCAAGTTCGTCGACGATATCCAGACTTCTCCGTCGATGGTTTACTCTGACATTAACCCGATGACTTTCGCTCGTATCCGCGGCGAGAGCCCTAAGAGTAAGCCTCCGTAGATTACGGCACCGATGGCAACGACGACGAGAGTCCACGCTAAAGTCTTAGGAAGTACCTGCTGAAATCCTAAAACAACACTGATCATAACAACGGCTGCGAAGGTCTGCAGCCCGATCTCACCGAACGGTATGTCGGGCGACCCAATAACATCTTGAAGAGCATACGCGCTGAGGAGGACAGTTGTAAGTGATGCGAGCGCCGTTGCGAAGGCAGCGCCGTACCAGCCAAACAGGGTGATTAGTGAAAAATTTAGCCCCACATTCGCCACAACGTATACGAGGTTTACACGGAAGGCGATGTCGGGACGATCGATAGCGTTGATCGTGTTGAGGAACTGTCCACCATAGGCGGCTAACAGACGCGAGCCAATGAGGATCACAAGGATTGTACCGCCACGAGCGTATTCTGCCCCGAAGATGGTGAGAACTGTGTCTCCAACTACGATAGCCCCAAATAAACCCGGGATAGCGAAGATTCCCGTAAAAGTGAGTCCTTCATTGAGGAAGTGATGGACGCGTTCATAGTTCTCGTCGACGCTGAGTTCAGAGAACTCCGGAAATAGCGTTTGTTTGATCGCAATGCTGACTAACGCAAGTACGGAAGCGACTGTCCAAGCAACCTTGTAGATCCCAATTTCAGGCTTCGATACGGCAGCCAAACCGACAACCGAAAGACTCAATGCGCGCATCATGAGGACATCAGTCCAGGCAAACGCGCGTGTTTTGAGTGTTCCCAGCCATGAGTAGCGAGCGTACTCCAGAAGTCCAGTGAAATGACTCAGGTCGGGACGTTCCGGGCGGCCGTCAAGGAGAGTGAGACCTACGGCAGTTGCTAAGAACATCGCCGTCGCGTGCCCGAGAACGAGGCCGCCAACACCGATACCGAGGAAAAAGAGGGCCCCGATGTGGAAGCTTGACCGAAGCACCTGTTCGAAGGTCTTCAGCCCCCCAGAGGTGCCAACCTGCTTGTATCCGCGCAGCGAGGAGAGAGCGAGGTCGAACAGTGCCCGCGCTGCGACCAGCGCGGCAAAGTAGCGCGCAACTTCAAGCCCGATGAGAATATTTACTTGATCGCCGAAGATGAGAATTAGGGTGACGAGGAGGGCGTGGACGCCAAGGTTGAGCAAGTGACCCGCCGTCAAAAATGAACCTCGTTCGGTGCCCTCGCTGGCACGTTTTTTAACTGCTTCTCCCAGCGCGCTCGCAGGGATATTCAACCAAAACAGGAACGCAACAGCAATCGAGTACTCGCCGTAGGGTCCGGGTCCGAGTTGGTTGTTGATGTACCAAGTCGCGATTCCACCCACGAGGGTAGTCCCGACTTGCGAGAGGAAGTAGACGATTGTCGTCTTTCCCGGCCGCGAACTCACGGGCGACCACCCCGCGTAGGGCTCACCTCTCGCTTCTTCGGAGGGTGACCACTCGACAGCGGGGAACCAACTAGCTCGCTGCCCTCGTACGACACGATTTATACTTCCTGGCGACCTATGAAATCCTTATGCTCTCGCGTGCTCGGCCAAGAGGCAGTCGGTTCGGGTACTCCATACGGGGACCCATGAACGAGAAGGTATTTGAGGGATGTCATCGTCGCGTGAAGTAGATGACAGTCGTCGTGCTGGGCATCGACGCGCTGGATCCTGAACTGGTCGATCCAGAGGCCCATCCGAACCTCACGCTTGCCGCCCATCGGTCGATTGAGACGATTGACAGCGCTGCTGGGGAACCGAGTACCCATGAGCTGTGGCCCACAATCATCACTGGGTTGCGCCCTAAGGACCACGGGCTCACACTCAAAAACGACGGCGTTGCTTGGGGCAATCCGCTGTTAGAATCCGCCAGTATGCTCGCAGACTACCTCCTACCCGACACCGTTCAGGCTCGCATCGGCGCTTGGCTGCTGACCAATACTGGAGCCGACGCCTTCCGCACGCCGGCGACCTACTACGCGGAGAATAATATCAAGACGCTGTTTGATGGACAAGAGGCAACGGCTATTGGCATCCCGAACTACGTCGTCGATCCTGATAGCGAGGACCGTGAGCACAACCTCCGGCGGTCACTAGGTGACCTTTTTGAGCGGGACCCGGACACGACCGGCGGACATAGCTCCGCCGACCCATACGAATTCTACGAGCAGTGCCTCGAGATGGTGATGGTCCGCATCGCCCGCGCTCGCCGCGCAGTCCGCAGTGGCCGTCACGAACTCGTCTTCGCATATACCAGTGGGCTGGACTTGATTGGTCACGTAACCTACGACCTGTCCACACTTCAGCGATCGGCCTACGACGAACTCGATGAATTCGTTGGCGACCTCCGCAAAGATCTTGATGACGGCGATGTGCTACTGTTGGTCAGCGACCATGGGCTACAGAAGGGTGTCCACACCCACGAAGCGATGGTTGCCGGCACCAATAAGGAAATGATCGCGGGGATCGATAGCGTCCTCGACATCCGAGCAGTGATTGAAGCAGAACTGCGTGCCCAAGACCATATGAAGGACAGCGAGAAGAGATCATTCACGGAGGCTGGTGGTACAGAAGTCAAAAAACACCTTGAGGACTTGGGGTATATGTAATGGCACCGAATATTCTTTTCTTGGTTATTGACGCACTGCGTATCGACCACTGCTCAACCTACGGCTACAAGCGCAAGACTACACCGATAATGACAGAATTGGCGGAAGACGGTATCCGCTACGACAATGCCTTCGCGCCTTCAATTTGGACACCAACTGTCCACGGAGCTGTCTTCACAGGAAAGTACCCCTCTCATACCGGTATCTACGGTAATTCGCTTAAGATACCAGATGACTTTGAGACGTTACCGGAGATGCTCAAACAGCAGGGATACCGGACGTTCGCTGCCAGCGCGGGGGCGCACATTCGGCGCAGCCGCGGATACGCCCGCGGCGTCGACGACTACGTCGAAACCCGGCGCATTGGCGCAGACATAGACTTCGCACAGAAAGTTCTTGGCGACCGGTCATTTGCCAAGCAGGTGGGATTCACGCTGACCCGAGGCCCCGACGACAAGACCCGATACAAGTACGATCGACTGGAGCGGTTCGTAGGTGATGCCGTTGACCAAAACGACCCGTTTTTCGGGTTTATTAACGCCAAGACGGCACACCAGCCGTTCAACCCTCCCCGGCCGTATAAACGGATGTTCACCGAGGGATTGGAACGGCCCCGTTGGGAGGTTCTCGAACGCGTGATAGAGGCGCTCGGCAGACGCTCTCAGGACCTGCCGGGTCATGACATTGAGAAGCTCAGACAGGTCTCCCACAGTGGCGGCGACGGCGTTTTTGCCGGCGATCTGGAGATGAACGACGAAGAGTGGGCAGTTATCGAGTCATGGTACGACGGCGCTGTCCGCTACCTTGACGACCTCATCGGCGATCTAATGGACTTCTTAAAATCAAAAGATATCTATGATAACACAATGGTTGTGGTCTGCTCAGACCACGGAGATAACTTCGGCGACCATGGCGGGCTCACAAGCCATATCTTCTCGTTGTACGACACACTGCTACATGTTCCGCTTGTCATCAAACCGCCGCGGACAGGGAGCAGCGCGGACGGCAACGGTGCTGGCGACGACACCGCGCCCGCCGGCCGAACGATCGACAACCAGGTGTCGCTGATTGACCTAAACCCGACCTTCCATGAAATCGCTGGAGCGAGTCCGCCGGACTACGAACTTGCCGAGAGTCTACTGGGCTTTGAGGACCGACGCTACCACGACTACACCTTCGCCGAGTATGCGGGCTTCGACGGACCTATCGAGCGGCTTGAGCGCAAGTACCCTGACTTCGACGCGACCCGCTTCGCCCGCCCGCTACAGGCGATCCGCGACGACGAGTACAAGCTTATCATTACCGGCCCGCTGAATGGCGAGCACGACCGAGAACTGTACGCCTGGCGCGATGACCCCGGCGAGGACCGCGATCTTCTCGGCGAGCGGGCAGACGTTGCCGACGAACTGCTGGACGTCGTGCGCGACACGCTCGAACCGCTGGACGACGCCGGCAAGTTCGAGGCGCCCGACGACGAGGAGCTCGAAGAGCAGCTCAAAGACCTCGGTTACCTCTAATGTGGCCCGGCGTGACACGCCTGTCGCTGGTCTGCCTGCGCTTCGACGACTACCACCAGGACATCGACAACGAGACGTGGATTGACGTGCTCTCGCGCTACGACGAGCGCGGTCTCCGGGGCGTCGTCGCCGTCTGCCCGAAGTTCGAGGGCGAGCGGCTCAGCGCCGACGTGGTCGAGTTCCTACACGATCTGGAGGCGAACAGCTGGGAGCTCGCCCAGCACGGTTACGAACACGAGAACGTCGGCGAAGGCCGCGGAGGCCCGCTCTACGACGACCGTAGCGAGTTCGCCGGACTGGACTACGCCGAGCAAAATAGGCGGATCGGTGCTGGTCGGGACATCCTCGAGTCACACGGCATCGAACCCACAACATTCATTCCACCTTGGCACGAGTACGATCGGACGACCGTCCGAGCGCTCGCCGCTAACAACTTCAATTGTATTAATGAGGGGCGTTGGCCAATTCCACGCACAGTAGAAGGAATTACCCTCGTCCCAACGCATATCCCGGCGATCACGCCGTCCATGCTTGGTGCGGGCGTGGTCACAATGGTCTCACACCCGCAATTAGAGGACCATCCTATGAAGAACGCTGAAGCCGTCGCAGGCCACGAAGATAGGGTCCGGACACCGTCAGAAGTAGTCGATTGGTGGCGCAACCGATCGACCGTGAGTCAGTTCATCGATTCAGCGAAACCTCTCTACCAATTATAGTCGAACTGAAATGAAAATATACTCAGTCCACGTAGCCGAGCGCTTCGAGTTTCTCTTGAACGTTTTCGACTGAATTATCGACCATAGGTGCGGCCTGTTCGAAGATGATCCACGGTACCTCAACGAGCGGGCGGACGTGGACACGGTTCGGATGGCCGTAGAGCTTCCAGTCGCGCCAGTGGCCGAATGTCTCGCCGTGATCAGCGGTGACGACAACGGTCAAGTCCTGCTCAACCCACTCGCCAATCGTCGGGAGGATTGCCTCCCACGTCGACTCAACGGAGGCATGGTAGCCAGCGACAGCTCGTTCCATGTCGACGTGGCCCGACGCCATTGCGACCTGTGGAGAGAGCTTATTATCATCCTTGCGGCCGGGGTTACGCCGCCAGATATCTATGTCAGGAAACGCAGGGATCCACGTGTCGCCGACTTGGGCGACGTACGGTGCGTGGGGTGGTAGGAGGTGAGCAACGACAGGGCGGTTACCGTCATCGAGAAAATCGTTGGCAGCTTCAAGAACCGGGTTAGGGAGGACATTTCCGAGTCTGTCGTTCCAGTAGTCTTCCCAAACGTGTTCAACTTTGGCAGCGCCGACATCCCAGTTAGCGTAGTTGACATTCCCGGTAGCAATGTAAGTGTCTTCAAGCACACCTGACTGCTCGCACTCACTGAGCCAGTGGCCCGTTGCACTACCGGGGGAGCGACAGCGATCAACAGGCCAGTTAGTGACTCGCTGGAGAGCATCATACCGACAGGCATCGAGGATGACAAGCACGTCCCAGTCTGTCTCGGTAAGGCGGTCGTGCTGATTGGGCCGCTTTGTCACCGCGGAGATCTGCTGGAGCGCCCATTTACGTGCTCGGTAAGCCAACGGTTCCTCAGTCATATCTCAGTATTCTTTGTCACCGTCGATAAACGGTACGGTGTACGCCGGTATAGTCGCCAGAAGAACGCGCAAACAACTAAGGCATCCGTTCAATGTATTTTGTGAACAGTTGTCAGGCGATTCTATCTTGTGCTCGGTTTCATGTTCGATGTTGGATTGACACGATGGTGGATGTACTCCGTGGGTGTCCAAGCAGACACCTCGATCTCTCGGGAAGTCCGAACCCCACCTGTTTTCCAGTTGTACCGTACCATGAGTATACACCGAGGTCAAGAGTCTGCTAGGACACGACGATAGGTGTCCGCAAGCGCTTCTGCTGTGTCGATCGCGCGGAACGATGACGATATTTTTCGAGCATTCTTTTTCAATCTGTCTAGGTTATTGAGCGCACGGTCTAAAGCGGCAGTGAGCGTCTCCGCATCGCGGGGTGAAAAGAACACGGCGGCATCGTCCGATACGTACTCATTGATTCCGGGCCGATCAGTGGCAACGACTGGCGTTCCGCAGGCAAGTGCCTCGATCTGCGTGTTCGGCCCCATCTCATCGATCGAGGGGAGGACAAAGAGATCAGCGGCGCGATAGTATGTAGGGAGATCAGCACGGGGGACGAATCCCTCGACTGTGACTGACTCAGAGATGCCGAGATCACGAATTCGTTCAATATCGGGATCGCCGGCACCGATGAGACGGGCGTCAAACGGCCGTTCGAGTTGCGAGAGTGCATCGAGGAACTGAAAATAGCCCTTGTGCGCGGAGAAATCCCCGACATAGAGGAGTTGCGGTGGCTCATGCGATTTGTGCTCTGTTTTCGGATGAAATCGCTCAGAGACACCAGGACGGAGCAGGTCCGTACGTTCCAGCCGAACGCCAAAACTTGCGAGAATATCACGATGGTACTCGCTGAACGCGAGGACTCGGTCGTACCGGACCGTACGCGCAAGTCCGTTCTTGAGAACGTACCGAAGGCGATTTTTTATCCAACCCGTTGGGCTCTCCCGCTCGAACGACCCGCGTCGAATAGGTGACCAGCCGCCGATATCCGGCCCGATCACGAGTGGAACATCTGGTACGATTGAGAGGACTGTCGGAAGGATGATGGTGTCCATCGGCAGGACGTGGATTAGGTCGTAGTCAGCCGCGGAAAGTGCCTTACGAACGCGTGCCGCGTTCAACAGGAACTCCGGCTTGTTCCACTTCGTTCCCCATAGATCTGTTGCTTCCCCGAAGTGGGCATATGGAGTCGACGCGAGCATCTCATCGGAATTACTCGCTGTAAACGCGTAGACATCAGCACTGAAAGGTGGGTCATCAGTGTCACGGACAGCGTGGATCCAATCGTGAAATCGGCCATACCGCCCGTCACAAGCACCATTATAGTATGGCGTGACATACGCAATTTGTACCATAATCTATTTTATCATTTTTTGGATATTGCTTAGGATGATCGATGGCTTTCTCAGTTTGATAATTGTTCTTGATGGGTATTTATAATTTACAACCTATATAAAATATAAGTGATATGATTTAGGTATAGTTGACACTTCTCAGCGACAAGTTAGATTACTCATTGACTCCCGCGATCACGAGTAGTCGGGTCGATCCTAACCGCTTAAATTGTCTGATTGGCATCCGATTGAGCCATCGAGTGATCCCCTCACTCATCGGTGCGACGTACTTGATATTAACACGATAGCCGTAGCGTTCTAACAACTGTCGAAGAGTTGCTTCGTCATGATAGTGCGTATGCTCCGGATTATATGGGACGCCGTCTTTTTGAGTTATGTGTTTCAAGCGTGCCCAGCACCAGATATTTGTCATTGTGAGAACTAAACGACCATTCTCTGACAGTACATCCTTTGCTGCTTTCAGAAACTCACCAGGGTTAGATAAATTTTCAATCAATTCACCGGCGACGACATAATCATACGTATCATCCAAATCAAGCACCTCTGCGTCGCCAGTTACAACATTATATCCTGCTTGTCGAAGATTTTGGACACCATCAGCGTCTCTATCGACTCCGAAGACGGAGTCTGCCGGGTCGTACAGATGCTGGTGTAACCAGCTCAGCTTTGAACGTTA
>NZ_NHNZ01000099.1:0-97338 GCF_002727095.1 Halorubrum sp. C191
GCGTACACATCCGTCAGTCGCCGTCAGCGGGGTTCCCGTCGCGCGTCTTCACGGCGACGCCGGAGCCGAGCTGCTCGGCCTCCGCGCCGGAGAGTTCGGCGCGGCCGACCCCGAAGATCGCTCCGCTTTCGTCGACGACGAGCACCTCGTCGCCGGGGCGGATCCCGTCGTCGGCCGCGGTGACGAACTTCGCGAACGCGTTGCGCCCCTCGCGCACGAACGGCTCGCTCTCCTCGCCGACGACCATCCGGTGTCGCGGTTCGGGGAACGCGTCGGCGATCCGCTTCCCGCCGGCGAGCCCGAGCGTAAACCGGCCGTCGGTGCCGTACGAGACGAGTCGGTCGCCCTCGCTGCTGCCGGGGGTGTCGTCGACGTCGCCGTCGATCACCTGCCGCGGGCGGCCGCCGCTCGACCGGCGCACCGTGAGCGGGGCGTCCGGCGGGAACAGGGCCTCGCCCGCGTCGGCCCCGAACTGGTAGTCGGCCGCGGTCCGGAGGTCCGCGAGCGTGTCGGCGTCGGTCATGGCCGCCGTTCTCAGCGCGCGCTGAAAGCGGTTGCGACAGCGCCCGAAGCCGCCGGGCCGACCCCTCAGCCGAGCGTGGGGTACGACGCGGCGACCCCGTCGCCGTCGACGCGCCAGCGCTCGGCTATCTCCCGGTACGCCGCCGGGTCCGCGGCCGAATCCGGCGGGACCGCCTCCGGCGGCGCCTCGCGGAGCGCCGCCCGAAGCGCCTCGCGGTCGATCGGTTCCGGTCCGGCGTCGTTCCCCGCGAGCAGGTCGGCGAGCCGATCGCCCGCCGACGCGACCGCCCGCGCGTCCTCGACCCGCCGGCCGAGGTCGAGCGCCGCCGTCAGCCGACCCGCCGCCGCCTCGGCGTCGCCGCGCTCGGCCGCCGCCGCGCCCAGCGACGCGAGCGCCTTCGCCTCGGCCTGCGCGAACCCCCCCTCCCGGGCCGACTCGACCGCGGATTCAAGCGCCGTCGCCGCGGCGTCGGCGTCGCCGCGAGCCAGCGCCGCCCGCCCGCGGATCCGGTCCGTCTCGGCCAGCCGCTTGCGGCCCGCGTGGTCGTCGAGCAGCGCCGCGGCCCGTTCGACCCGCCGCTCGGCCGCGCCCGGATCGCCGCGGTCGACCGCCACCTCCGCGAGGATCGCGGTCACCATCGCGCGCCGGGCGTCGGCGTCGAGCGCGTCGAAGCGGTCCAAGGCAGTCCTCAGGAACCGCTCCGCCCGGTCGAAGTCGCCGGCGAGGTGCGCCGCGCTGCCGAGGTGGCTCAACGCGAGCGCCTCGCACATGTCGGAGCCGATCCGCTCGGCGATCGCCCGGGCCTCCGCCGCGCGAGCGACTGCCTCGCCGACGGTGCCGCGCTGCTCCGCGATCGCGGAGAGATTCAACTGCGAAATCGCCTCTCGATGTTCGTCTCCCACCGTCCGGTAGCCGTCCAGCGCGCGGCGCGCGGTCCGCTCGGCGGCGTCGAGGTCCCCCCGCCGCCGCAGCGCGACCGCGAGGTTCGCCCGGACGTTCGCCTCGCCGTGGGTGTCGTCGTGGGCGCGGAACAGGTCGCCGGCGACCCGGTAGTGCTCGAGGACCGCGTCGGACCCGTCGAGGGCGTCGAGGGCGTTGCCGGCGTCCGTCATCGCCTTCGCCTTCGCGATCGGGTCGCCGGTCCGCGCGGCGATGGCGCACGCCCGCGACGCCGCCTCGTACGCGGCCTCGTAGTCGCCGTCGAAGTGCGCCGCCTGCGCCCGCCCGCGGACCGCCGACGCGAGCCCGGTCCGATCGCCCGCGGCGGCGAACAGCTCCTCGGCCCGCCGGAACCGCTCCCGCGCCGCGTCGTACTCGCCCCGCCGACGGGCGACGTCGCCGTACCCCCGCTGGCGCTCGGCCGCCCCCGCCTCGCCGGTCGGCCGCCACGCGTCCAGCGCCGCCGCGGCGCCGTCGAGGTCGCCGGCGTCGATGTACATCCGCGCGACCCACTCCGGCGGCCGGTCGCGCAGGTCGTCGGGGCACGCGTCCGGGAGGTCGATCCACGCGTAGCGGACGCGACCGTACAGCGCGGCGAGCCGCGGGTACCGCCGTCCGACGCCGTACACCGACCGGACGGTCGCCGCCGCCCACGCGCTCGGGCCGCGCTCGATCCGGTCTATTGCCGGCGCCTCCCCGCCGACGGCCCGCCGGACGCGGGACCGACGCGCCGGGTCGTCCGCGAGCGCGAGCAGCCGCGAGACGACCCGGCCCACGCGTCTGGCGACGACCGGCTCCGGCTCGCGGTCGACGAGCCGCTCCAAGAACAGCACCGACCACTCGTCGTGGACCGCGCGGTACTCCCCGTCGCCCGCCCGGACGAGGACCGTCCCCGCGAGGCGGTCGAGCGCCCGTCGGACCCCGTCGACGGTCGGCGACGGCTCGCGGTCGATTCCGCCGCCGGTCGCCCCCTCGCGATCGTCGACGAGCGCGTACGCCAGCGTCCGGAGGTCGCTCGCGCCGGCGACGTTGAGGAGGTTCACCAGCACTGCGACGTCCGCGGTCGGCGGCGGGCGGTTCCTGACCTCGCGCACCGCCTCCGCGACCGCCCGCTCCAACCCCGACGCGGGCGCGGCGCCGCCCGCTTCATTCTCCGGCGACGCCTCGCCGGCGTTCTCATCCGCCTCTTCCGACCGAACGGTCCCGCCTCGGACCGCGCGGACGAGGCGGTGGCCGAGCGCGAGCAGCTCCCCCACGCGCTCGTCGTCGTCGCCGCGCACGTCGTCAAGCAGCGAGCTCGGGTCGGCCGCCGGCGCGGTTCCGGTGCGGTCGGCGACGTGGCGGACGAACCGCTCCACCTCGCGCTCGTCGAGTCGGGGCATCCGAACGGTCTCGATCGCCCGCCGGTAGCGGAGGTCAGCGGGCGACAGCGGGAGCCCGTCGAGGTCGTCGTACGGCTCCTCGCGCGCGTCGAACAGGAACGACACGTCGCCGCAGTCGGCCAGTTGGCGGGCGACGGTGATCGCTTCCGCGGCCCCCGGGTCGACGGCGTCCTCGACGACGACGAGGTGGTGTCCGTCCCCCCCGGTGACGCGTTCGCGCAGGCGGTCCGTCGCGGTGAACGGGTCGCCCCCGTCGCTTGTCCGGTACGTCACCGGGCCGCGTCCCGACCGGTACCACTCGACCGCGACGCTCCGGCAGACGGTGCTCTTGCCGCTTCCCGGCGGCCCGACCAGGGCGTGGTCGGTCCCGCCGGCGAGCCCCTCGACGAGTGCCCCCGCGAGCTCGCGCCGCTCGCCGTCGCACGCGACGCTCCTCTCGAGGACGTGTCCCGCGTCGACCTCGGGGAACGACGCCGTGGCCCGCAGCGGGCCGCACGGGTTCGGATCGCCGGCGAGGCGGTCCTCGTCGACCGCGCGGAACCCCTGCGCCGAGAGCGATCCGGCCCCCTCGTCGTTCGGATACCCGCGTCCCAAGAGGCCGCCGTCGGACGAGCGGCGCGAGTCACGCGAGCCGTCGCCGCCGAGCCGGCCGCCTCCGGGCCGGTCGTCCTCGGACCGGCCGCCTCCGGTCCGCTTCCCCGCCGCGCGCCCGGTCGCCGCGAGCGCTTCGGTCGTGTCGCGGCCCCGCTCGATCAGCCCGCGCACCTCGGTCTCCGCCCACGCGACCGCCTCTGGCTCGGTCGACGCCGTCACGCCGTGGAGCGCGCCGTCGTCGAAGACGAGGAGCAGCGCGGTGTCGTCGGCCGCGACGACCCCCGCGTCGACGGCGTCGACGGCGGCGATCCGACAGTCGTCCCGGTTCGCGACGGTACCGAGGTCGTCCGCGAACCGCTCGGTCGCGTGGCGGTACGCCCGATCCGCCAGCGCCAGATCGACGGAGCCGCCGCCGACGGCCGCGCGCCGGAGCCGCTCCGCCACCCGCGGGTAGGGGAACGCGGGCAGCGCGGCGGCGACCGAGTCGGCGTCGGCGAGCGCGTCGTCGAGGGCCTCCAGCGGTCGGTACGGGTCCGGCGCTGCGGCCCGGTGCGTCTCGGCCTTCCGGAGGACCGCGGGGTCGACGCCGACGTCCGCGCCGAGGGGGTCGAGCACGTCGCCCGCGGCCGCGAGGTCGGCCGCGGCCGTCAGGAACTCGCGGTACTGTTCCGCGAGGAGGCGGCCCGAGAGCGTCGTCAGGTAGCCGTCGGTCTCGCCGGCGACGAGCCCGGCCGCCTCCAGCTCGTCTATCGCGCGGTTCACCGTCGACCGGGAGTGGCCGAGCGCGTCGACGAGCTCATGCTTTCGCAGCGGCTCCGCGGCGAGCCGTTCGAGGAAGTCGAGGCGACGCTCGACGACGCCCGCGAGCTCCGACGGCTCGGTCATACGTCCCCCCGCACCGTCCCCACCGACATAACTGTTTCTTCGATGACGACTTGGCCCGCGCGGTGACACAGTGTTTCACGGGGTGAGAATAAGCCGGACACCGGCGCAGTGGTACCCATGAGTGGGGATCGGACGAGCGGGAGCGACGGCCCGGGCGCGGAGACGCCCGACGGGACGGAACCGACCGACCCCGCCGAGGCGTCGAAGGACGGGAGCGACGGACCGGCGACGCATGGACGCGACGGTCCGAGCGCGACCGGCCCGGAGGAAGCGAGGGCGGCGGCCGGCGGACCCGACGCGGCGGCCTCGGACTCGTCGCGGCGCGCAGAGCGAACCGTCGCCGCGGCGCGGACGGCGGCGAACGAACTGGCCGCGTGGGACCCCGACGACGCCGCCGCCCTCGTGCGGTCCGTCGGCGAGCGCTTGGCGGACGGAGAGACGATCAGCCGGCTCGCGCGGTCGGCGGCCAACGAGACGGGGCGGGGGCACCCGGGGACGAAGGCGGAGAAGGTCGCGACCGAGATCGACGCCGCCCGGCGGTCGGTCCGAGACGCGCCGACCGCCGGCGTGGTCGACCGCGACGGCGCGGCGGGGACGGTGACGGTCGCCGGGCCGCTCGGCGTCGTCGGCGCGGCGGTCCCCGCCACGCACCCGGTCGTGGTCCCCGCGGTCCTCTCGCTGTACGGGCTCGCCGCGCGGAACGCGGTCGTCCTCGCGCCGTCGCCGTCGGCGGTCGAGACGTGCGACGCGGTCGTCGAGACCGTCAGTCGCGCGCTCGCCGACGCCGGCGCGCCGACGGACGCGGTCTCGATGCTCCCGGCGCCGCCCTCGAAGCCCGAGACGGACGCGCTGTTCGAGCGCGCCGACTTCGTCGTCGCTGCCGGCTCCGAGACCACCGTCGCCGCGGGACAGCGCTGTGGGACGCCGAACGTCGCCGCGAGCGCCGACGGCGTCGTCGCCGTCGCCGACGGGTCGGTCCCGGCCCCGGCCGTGGCAGCGCGGGTCGCGGTCGGCGCGACGTACGACTTCGGGGCTCACCCCGCGGGCGACGCCGCGGTCGTCACCGTGTCGCCGGCGGTCGACCCGCTGTGCGCCGCCCTCGAAGACGAGGGCGGGTACGTCCTCGACGCGGCCGAGCGCGACCGCCTCCGCGCGCTCCTCGGCGACTCGGAGGGCGGCGAGAGCGAGGCACGCGCCGCAGGTTCGGACCCGCGCGGGAAGTCGCCGCGGCGGCTGGCGGCCGCGCTCGGCCTCCCGAACGCGGCGCGTCAGACCTCCTTCCTGATCGTGACGCCCGACAGCGCCGACGACCCGCTCGCGACGCTGCCCGGGATCCCCGCGATTGCGGTCCACGGCCGCGACGGGTTCGACGCCGCGCTCGGGCTCGCCGCCGACCTCGGGTCCCCTCACGCGGCGGCGGTCCACACCACTCAGCAGCGCCGCGCCCGCCGGGCCGCGGCGCGGCTCGTTCCCGGGCGCCTCGTCGTCAACCAGCCGGGGATCGCGGCGACGGGGGCGCGCTCGAACGGGTTCGAGGCGGCGCCCGTGCTGGGCGGCGGGGCCGCCGAGGGGAGCCAGCTGTGCGGCGGGCTCACGCCCGCCCGCCTCGCGCGGACGACGACCGTCGCGGCGACGAGCGTCGTCGACGGCGCGTCACACCGGAACGGCGCGGGCGACACGCTCCGCGGGCCCTGAAGCGGTCTCCGCACGGAGGATCTGAAGCGGTCTCCCCGCAGCCCGTGAAACGTTTCCCCGCGTGCTCCGCGGCCCCGTCAGAGCTCGATCTTGTCCACGATCGAGCCGTTGCCGTCCTGCCCGTCGCTGTGGGTGTTGATCGCAATCGTCTGGACCCGGTCTTCCAGCAGCGACCCCTCCATCTTCGCCTTCAGCAGCGAGTCGACCTGGTAGACGCCGGCGGCGTTGTTCATCCGGATCACGACCTGAACGGGCGTCTCGTCGCCCTGACGCAGCGAGACGCGCTCGATCGCCTGCGAGGAGACGGTGTTGATCCCGCGGCCGCCCTCCTCGTAGGGGACACGCGAGCGCCCGCGTTCCATGTCGAGGCCGTCGGCGATCCGGACGACGCCCGCCTCCAGCGTGAGCGGCTGTTCCTCGGTGTGGTGACAGAGGATCGCGTGGAGCACCTCCGCCTTCACGCGGACCCGATCGGCGACGCCGTAGAAGGAGGGGAGGAGGTCGTCCAGCAGGTCCGCCGCCAGCGGGATCGAGTAGTAGGGGTGGTCGTGGCGGTGGACGACGTGGCCGATGTCATGGAGGGTCGCCGCGAGCGCGACGATCACCGGCTCGTCGGCCTCGTCGAGCCCCTGCTGGCGCGCGCCGTTGAACTCGACGCCGCCTGACTTGAGCAGGTCGTACAGCCGGAGGGCGCGGTCGCGCACGATCTCGACGTGTTTGGCGCCGTGGTCGTTGTACCCCTTCCGGGCGACCGGGTTGACGTTCTGCGCCTCCAGGTAGGTGAGGACCTCTTCGTCGGATTCGAGCCGGTCGAGGACCTCGTTGAGCCGCCCGTCCGGGAACGCGTGCTCGGCGTCCGGGTCGTACTCGTGACGCGTAGCGTCGGTGTCGGCGTCTATCTCCTCGCGCGCTGCGGGCGCGTCCTCCGCGGTCGGGTCGTGGGCGTCGTCGCCGTCGGTGGGCTCTGGGCCGTCGTCGGTGGGCTCTGGGCCGTCGTCGGTGGGGTCGCTCATGCCTCTCTCAGAGTGTCCCGGCCGGGATAAATGTGCGAGACGCGCGGCCCCGCGGTGACGCTCGGCCCCGTAACGACGACCGGATCGGCCGTGCCCCCCGCCTCGCACGCTCCCGGACGCGGCGGCCGCCGAGGCGGGAACCGCGGAGAGCGGGCGGGCAACCGGCCGCGGCGGCAGTTTCGGCGCGAGGCACAACGTATAAGCGCGCGACCGGTCCATGTACCGGTGTGACCCGATCCGCGTCCGCGTGCGGTCCGCAGTCGGCGTCAGCGACGCGGCTCTTCTCGAAAAAACGCGCGTGATCCGTCCGCCGGCGGGAGTGGCGACCCCGTCCCGGACGACCCCCGACCCGCGCGCACCGGCCCGCTTACCGATCCGGACCCACCGCAGCACCCCATGACAGACACGACCACCACGACACCCTACGCGACGCAGACGGACAGCCAGGCGACCGACGCGCCCTTCGAGGGCGTCTACCCGGCGATGACGACCCCGTTCACCGAGGACGACGCGGTCGACCACGACCAGCTCGCGGCGAACGCCCGGTACCTCGAACGCGCCGGCGTCGACGGCGTCGTCCCGGTCGGCTCGACGGGCGAGTCGGCGACGATGAGCCACGACGAACACGTCGCGGTGATCGAGACGGTCCGCGACGCGCTCGACGACATCCCCGTGATCGCGGGTACCGGCTCGAACAACACCGAGGAGGCGCTGTCGCTGTCGCGGCGCGCGGCCGACGCGGGCGCCGACGGCCTGCTGCTCATCTCGCCGTACTACAACATGCCCGAACCGCAGGGCTTCCTCGACCACTACCGGACCATCGCGGACGCGGTCGACCTCCCGCAGATCGTCTACAACGTCCCGAGCCGCACGGGCCGGTCGATCCCGGCCGATGTCACCGTCGAGCTGGCAGCACACCCGAACATCCGCGGCTACAAGGCGGCCTCCGGCGACCTCAACCTGATCAGCGAGGTGATCGAGCGGACCCGCGACGAGGCGTTCGCGGTGCTGTCGGGCGACGACGGGCTCACGCTCCCCGTCCTCTCGGTCGGCGGCACCGGGACGATCAGCGTGGTCGCCAACGTCGAACCCGAACGGACCTGCGCGATGGTCGGCGCCGCGCTCTCCGGCGACTACGACCGCGCGCGGACGCTCCACCACGAGCTGTCGCCGCTCGTCCGCGAGCTGTTCGCCGAGACGAACCCGATCCCGGTGAAGGAGGCGATGTACCTCCGCGGACGCGGCGCCCCCCGCGTCCGCTCGCCCCTCTCGCGGCTCTCCGAGGGACGCCGCGAGGCGCTCCGAGACCTGCTGGCCGCGTACGACGAGCGCGCGCCGGGGACGATCGACCCGACGGCCGTCGCTCCCGTCGGGACCGGGGGCGCCGAATGAGCGCCGACCCCCTGTCGATCGCCGTGACGGGCGCCGGCGGTCGCATGGGCCGCGAGGTGATCGAGGCCGCTGCCGCCCGGGAGGGCGTCACGGTCGCGGTCGCCGTCAACCGGACCGAGACCGACCCGGTCGCGGGCGTCGCGGTCGGGGACGCAGACCGCCTCGACGACCTGCTCGCGAGCGAGGCCCCGGACGCCCTCGTCGACTTCACCGGCCCCGACTCGGCGGTCGCGTACGCCGCGGCCTGCGCCGACGCCGGCGTCCCCCTCGTCACCGGGACGACCGGGTTCGGGGACGCGCAGATCGACGACATCCGCGCCGCGAGCGAAGCTGTGCCCGTCCTCAAGGCGTCGAACTTCGCGCGGGGCGTCGCGGCGCTCCGCCGGGCGGTCCGCGAGGCGGCCGCGGCGCTACCGGGCTACGACGTCGAGCTGACCGAGACGCACCACAACGCGAAGCGCGACGCCCCCTCCGGCACCGCGAAGTCGATCCTCGACGACGTGGAGGGCGTTCGCGAGGACCTCGACGAGCGCGTCCACGGCCGCGAGGGCGCCGCGCCGCGCGAGTCCGGAGAGATCGGCGTCCACGCCCGCCGTGCTGGGGACGTGACCGGCGAACACGAGGTCCTGCTGGCCGGGAACCGCGAGACGCTCGAACTCACGCACCGCGCCGGCGACCGCGGGGTGTTCGCCGAGGGCGCGCTCGACGCCGCCGAGTGGCTCGCCGAGCGCGACCCGGGCTGGTACGGGTTCGGCGACGTGCTGGACGCCGGGGCCGCCGATGAATAATGACGAGACATACTTACTTCGACGAGTAAATACCGCTACTCATCCATACACCATCCAATGAGCCTCGAAGCCGACGTTTCCGATCTGTGGGACCGCTATCAGGACGGGCTGACCGCTGCGGACGCGACCGACGAGGACGCGGCCGTCGTCGACGAGTTCCTCGCCGCCCTGGAGGCCGGCGAGGTCCGCGCCGCAGAGAAGAGCGGCGACGACGTGACCTCGTGGGAGGCCAACGAGTGGGTCAAGCGGGGGATCCTGCTCAACTTCGGCCTGCGCGAGACGGAGCCCCGCGAGTACGGCGGCGTCACCTACCACGACGTGCTCCCGCTGCGCGACACCGCCGACCTCGCCGAGCGGGGCACGCGGAACACGCCGGACGGGACCGCGATCCGCCGCGGGGCGTACCTCGGCAGCGACTGTATCATGATGAGCCCCTCGTTCGTCAACATGGGGGCGTACGTCGGCGACGGCACGCTCGTCGACTCCTGTGACACCGTCGGCTCCTGCGCGCAGCTCGGCGAGAACGTCAAGCTCGGCGCCAACACCCTGATCGGTGGCGTCCTCGAGCCCGTCGAGGACGCGCCCGTAATCATCGAGGACGGTGTCTCCCTCGGTGCGGGCTGTCGGGTCACCTCGGGGTTCCGCGTCGGCGAGAACACGGTCGTCGGCGAGAACACCCTGCTGACCCCCCGAATCCCCGTCTACGACCTCGTCGAGGAGGAGGTCATCTACGGGCACCTCCCGGCCGAGCGACGGGCCTTCACCCGGATGGTGGAGTCGTCCGTCGGCGACCACGACCTGTTCGAGGGCGGGGCGTACAAGCCCGCGGTCGTGGCGACGCACGTCGAGGAGGAGACGCTGGAGGCAACGCAGCGGGAGGACGCGCTCCGCGAATGAGCGACGCCGAGGCGGCCGCGGGAGCGACCGACGAGGCGGACGGCGACAACCCCCCGGTCCGCCGCGTGAGCGACTGGGACGCCGGGCGCCTCCGCGGGCTCGCCGACGCCCACGGGACGCCCCTGTACGTCCAGGACCTCGACCGGGTCCGCGAGAACTGCGAGCGCCTGCTCGCGGCGTTCCCCGACGCGGACGTGCGGTACGCCGTCAAGGCGCACACGGGCCAGGCCGTCTTGGAGACCGTTCGCGACGCCGGCCTCGACGCCGAGTGCGCCTCGGCGGGCGAGGTCGACCGCGCGCTCGCGGCGGGCTTCGACGGCTCCCGGCTCCACTACACCGCGGTCAACCCCCCCGCTCGCGACCTCGACTACGTCGCCGGCGTCGCGGAGGCCGACCCGGACCTCACCGTCACGGTCGGCGCGGTCGACACCCTCGACCGACTCGCGGAGCGCGGGTACGACGGCCGGGTCTGCGTCCGCGTGAACCCCGGCGTCGGCGCGGGCCACCACGAGAAGGTCACCACCGGCGGGGCCGCGAAGTTCGGGGTCCCGTACGACCGCGCCGCAGAGGTGACGCGGGACGCGGCCGAGCGCTTCGACGCGGTCGGGGTCCACGCCCACGCGGGCTCCGGGATCGACCCGGACCAGCTCGACAGCCACCGCGAACTGGTCGCGCGCATGGGCGACCTGGCGCGCGAGCTGACCGACCCGGACGCCGAGGGGGCCGCTCCCCTCGACCTCGAGTACGTCGACGTCGGCGGCGGGTTCGGCGTCCCCTACGAGGAGGACGCCCCGGCGCTCGACCTGCGGGCCGTCGCCGACGCCACCCGGGAGGCGGTCGCGCCGCTCCCCGAGGGCGTCGACCTCGCGATAGAACCCGGGCGGTACGTCGTCGCCGACGCCGGCGTCCTCCTGGCGCGCGTGAACACGGTGAAGCCGACGCCGGACGAGACGGTCGTCGGCGTCGACGCGGGGATGACGGACCTGCTCCGTCCGGCGATGTACGACGCGTACCACCCGATCCGCAACTTGGGGAGCGGGCGGGGGCGCGAGGGAGGCGACGCGCCCCCCGTCGGAGAGCGGGAGGCAACCCCTGTCACGGTCGCCGGACCTATCTGTGAGACCGGCGATGCGTTCTGTGAGAACCGAGCGCTCGCCGAGCCGGTCCGCGGAGACCTCCTTGCGGTCGGCGTCGCGGGCGCCTACGGGTACGAGATGGCGAGCCAATACAACTCACGACCGCGGCCCGCGGAGGTCGCGCTCGACGACGGAACCGCGACGATCGCCCGCCGCAGGGAGACGCTCGGCGACCTGACGACGGTCGAACGCGAGATCCCGCGCGACCGAGCCGGCCGATCGGAGGGCGACCGATGAGCGCCCACGCCGTCCCGGTGGAGAAGTACCACGGCACCGGCAACGACTTCATCGTCGTCGACGCGGACGCCGAGGGCGTCGGCGACCGCGCGGCGTTCGCGCGCGCGCACTGCGACCGCGGGACGGGCGTCGAGGGAGACGGGGACCGCCGCGGCGCCGACGGCGTCCTCTTCCTTAGCGTCGCTGAGCGGTTCGACCCGACCCGCGTCGTGATGACGCTGGTCCAGCCGGACGGCTCCACGGCGACGATGTGCGGCAACGGCGCCCGCGTCGTCGCGCGGTGGGCCAACGACCGAACGGGTGACCGCGAGTTCATGATCGACACGCAGGCCGGGACCCGGCGGGCGACCGTGAACGCGGACGCGACCGCGGCCACCATCGAGATGGGCGAGCCGACGTTCGACCCGCGTCGCGTTCCGGCCGCCCGCGGGGGCGCCCTCGCGGACGAGCCCCTCGTCGACGAGCCGGTCGCGGGGCTGCCCGTCACCGCCGTCAACACCGGCGTGCCACACGCGGTCGCGTTCGTCGACGGCGGGCGCGACGACCCCGACGGCATCGACGCGGTCGACCTCGACGCGGTCGCGCCGCCGGTCCGTCACGCCGACGCCTTCCCCAAGGGCGCGAACGTGAACCTCGCGGCCGTCGTCGACGACGGGTCGGGCGACGGCCCCGCGGTGCTCGACCAGCGCACATTCGAGCGCGGCGTCGAGGGGGAGACGCGGTCCTGCGGCACCGGCGCGGTCGCGGTCGTCGCGGCCGCCCGCCGGCTCGGACTGATCGAGGGCGAGACCGCGGTGAGCCGCCCCCCGGGCGGCGAGCTGGAGATCGCGGTTCCGGACCGCGGCCACGCCACCCTGACCGGTCCGGTCGCCCACGAGTTCTCGGGGACGCTCCCCGCCGACCCGCGATGAGCGACCGGAGCGACGCCACCCCGGGCCGCGACGACGAGTTCGACCCGGTCTCGTTCCTCGAAGACGCGGTCCCGATCGCCTCCCACGAGTCGGTCGAAGCGATGCGCGAGCTCGTCGTCGAGACGCTCGCGGCTCGCGCGACCGACCCCGTCGTCGACGCCGACGGCTGCGTCCTCGCGGAGAAGCGATCCCCGGCGCTCGATTCGGGCCCGCACCTCGTGTTGAACACGCACCTCGACACGGTGACGCCGCACGTCCCGTTCGAGCGGGGCGAGGCGAGCGCGGACGAACGTGGCGGCCCCGAGGCGGACGCCGCGGCCGGCGAAGCGGTGATCCGCGGGCGCGGCGCCTGCGACGCGAAGGGACCGCTTGCGGCGCTGTTGGCGGGCTTCCTCGCCGCCGACCCCGAGCGCGGCCGGATCACGCTGGCGCTCACGCCCGACGAGGAGGCGCTGTCGCTCGGCGCGGCGGCGCTGACGGGCCGACTCCCGGGGACCGACGACCGACTCGACGGCGACCTGTTCCTCGTCGGCGAGCCGACCGGGCTCGACGCCTGTACCGCGGCCAAGGGCCGGTTTCAGGCGACCGTCGGGCTGTCCGGAACGGCTGCCCACGCCGCGGAGTTCGCGGGCGCGAACGCGGTCGCCGCCGCGGAGGACGCGCTCGCGGCGATCCGGGCGTTCGACGCGGACGCAGCCGACCATCCGCAGCTCGGGTCGCCGAAGCTCACCCCGACCGTCATCGAGGGGGGTGCGGCGACGAACCAGGTGCCGGCGGACTGCGAGATCACGGTCGATCGGCGCAGCGTCCCGCCGGAGTCCGCCGAGGAGTTCCGTGAGTCGCTCGCGGCCGCGGTGCGGGCGTCGCTCGGCGACGGCGCTGGGGAGGACTCCGGCGACGTCGACACCGCGGTCGCGCTCACCGACCGCGAGTCGCCGTTCTTGGAGGCGTTCACGACGGAACCAGACCACGAACTCGTCCGAACCGTCGCGGCCGCGGCGCGGGACGCGGGCGACGCCGTCGGTCTCCCGAGCGGGCGCGGCGGGGGCGTGCGCCCGTTCGGCGCGGCGACGGAGGCGTCGTACTTCGCGCCGGCGCCGACGGTCGTGTTCGGTCCGGGGGATCTCGCGGACGAAAGCGGGGCCGTCGCGCACGCCGAGCGGGAGTACGTCCGAGTGCGCGAGGTGGAGGCGGCGGCGGCGACGGTCGAGCGCGCGCTGTCGACGCTGCTCGGGTAGCCCTTCGGGTGGCTCCTACAACAGGAACTTCTCCTCGTCCTCCGCGAGGTCGACGAAGTCGTCGGCGGCCTCGATCAGCTCGTCGGCGGCGGAGTTGCCGAACCCCATCGCCTCCACCCGGACCCCCTCGTGACGGAGGTGCGAGCAGAGCCGGGCGAAGTCGCCGTCGCCGGTACAGAGGACGACGGTGTCGACGTGGCTCGCGAGCGAGACGGCGTCGAGGCTCATCCCGAGGTCCCAGTCGGCCTTCTTCGAGCCGTCCGCGAACGTCTTGATCTCCTTGATCTTCGTCTCGAAGCCGATGTCGCGGAGCGCCTCGAAGAAGCTCTCCTCCTCGGGGGAGTCGGCGCGGATCACGTACGCGATAGCGCGGACCAGCGACCGGTCCGCGACGGCCCCGTCGAGGAGGCCGGAGTAGTCGATGTTCCGCGAGTAGAAGCTCTGTGCCGAGTGATACAGGTTCTGTGAGTCCGCCAGCACCGCGACGCGCTGGTCCGGGTGAATGTCGGTCATGGGTCTCCATTCACCCCCCGCCGTTAGGGGTTTTGGGATCGGCGCGACCGCCACCCGCGGTCGGTCCCGTCGCGCACGACTCCCCGTGCGGTCCCGGCGGACGGGACCGTTACGACCACCATAGTTTATACCGAGGCCTGAAGACCGTGGCCCATGGACGAGAAGCGGTTCGTCGTCGCCCTCTTCGGCCTCGCGGTCGCGATCGTCGCCGGTTACGTGGCTTATCGGTTCGTCGCCCCGCTCACCGTCGCCGTCTTCCTCTACTACTCGACGCGGCGCTTCTACCACCGGCTCGAACGCTTCCGGCTCCCGTCTCGGGTGCGCGCGGTCGTGTCGCTGTCGCTCATCGGCGTCCCGCTCATCGGCCTGGTGAGCTACACGCTGGTGTTGCTAATCCTGGAGGCGCGGCGGTTCATCGAACAGTACCCCGTGGCGGACACCATCGGCGCGGAGAACTCGGTGATCGGGGACCTCGCGGAGCTGTCGAACCCGACGGCCGACGAACTGCTCACCGCGTACCGCTCCGGGCAGTTCGACCCGCTCATCGACCTCGTCTCCGAGCAGGCGTCGCTCCTAGCGAGCACGGTCTCCGGGCTCGCCCTGAACCTGCTCATCACCGTGGTCGTCACCTACTACCTGCTCATCGACGGCGACAAGTTCCACGACTGGCTGCTCAGCTTCGACGACGACGCGATCGTCCGCGAGTACCTCGAGACCGCCGACGCAGAACTGGAGGCGGTGCTGTACGGGAACCTCCTCAACGTGATCGCCATCGGGGTCATCGCGGTCGTCACCTATCTCGGGTACAACGCGGTCGCCCCCGCCGCGGTCGAGATCCCGTACCCGACGCTCGCGGGCGCGCTCACCGGCGTCGCCAGTCTGATCCCCGTGATCGGCATGAAGATCGTCTACATCCCGCTCGCGGCGGCGATGTCTGTCCCCGTCGCGCTCGACGGCGAGGTCTCGCTGCTCGTCTACGTCGCCGGGTTCCTCGCCGTCGCGGTCGTGGTCGTCGACACCGTCCCGGACATCGTCCTCCGACCGTACTTCAGCGGCGAGACGACGCACGTCGGGCTGCTCATGCTCGCGTACATCTTCGGCCCGGTCGTGTTCGGCTTCCACGGCCTGTTCCTCGCGCCGATCATCCTCGTGTTGGCGCTGACGTTCGCGGACACCGCGCTGTTGCGCCTGCTCGGCGTGGAGCCGGACCCGCGGTCCGAGGTCCCCGCCGGCCAGCGTCGGCTTGACGAATTCTGAGTCGTCGCGGGGCCCCGAATTCTGAGTCCTCGCGGGCCCCGGTGTGTCGAGCGCGCGGTCGTCGGACCACTCGGCCGTCTAACCCGTCGGCCGCGGCGAGCCGAAGTCATTTATCCCCGGTCGACGACCGGGGTACGTATGCGACTACACGTCATCGGCCTCGGCGGGGCCGGGGGGCGGATCGCCGACCGACTCGCCGCCGACCGCGGCGGCGATCCGTTCCTCGCGGGCGTTCACGCCTTCGACACGGACATCGACGCGCTCGGGGCGCTGGACGCCCTCGGCGAGGAGCGTCGGTACCGGTTCGGCGACGCCGCGGGCGGGGACGGGCTCGGCGGCGACCTCCACGCGGGCCGCCGGCTCGGCGACGCCCACGCGAGCGAACTCGGCAGGGCGCTGGACGACCAGCGGCCCTCCCTCGCGGAGGCGTTCCTGCTCGTCGTCGGCCTCGGCGGCGCGGCCGGCGCGGGCGCGGCCCCTGCGCTCGCCGAGGAGCTCTCCCGGCTCTACGACGCCCCCGTCTACGCCTTCGGATTCCTCCCGACGCCGGGCGAGACGGAGGAACCGGACGACGGCGGTCCCGCGAGCGCGTCTGACGGCCCCGCGGGCGCGCCTACCGACGGGGCCAATGCTGCGGGACCGGGCGGCGATCCGGCGCCGCCGACGCTCCATCGGCCGCTGGCCGAGCGGAACGCCGCGCGGACGCTCGACGCGCTCTCGGACCGCTGCGCGGCGGTCTTCCCCTTCGACAACGCGGCGTGGATCCGATCTAGAGAGACGCTCGGGGACGCCCGCGGGCGACTGAACGAGGTCGCCGCCGAACGGATCGCGGCGCTGTTCGGCGCCGGCGAGACGCCGGACGGAACGGAGACGCCACAGCAGGTGCTCGACGCGAGCGATATCGCGCGCGCCGTGGGGAGCGACGGCGAGATCGCGGCGATCGGCCACGCGACGCAGGCGGTGGACCCGCCCGACTCGGGGTCCCGATTCGGGCTCGGGCTGTTCGGCTCCGATGAGCCCGCCGAGGTGGACACGAGCGCCGCGGTGTCGGCGATCGAGACGGTCATCCGGAAGGCGACCCGCGGGAAGAACACGATCGAGGTCGCCGGCGGGCGCGCCGACCGGACCCTCCTCGTGGTCGGCGGCCCGCCCGCGTGGCTCAACCGAGAGGCGATCGCCGACGGGCGGCGCTGGCTCGCCGACGAGACCGGCTCGGACGCGATACTGAGCGGCGACGCACCGGTCGCCGACGGCGACGCCGTCTCGGCGGTCGTGATCCGTTCGGGGCTCGACGAGCCGGAGCGGATTCGAGCGATACGCGAGACGATCGAGTGACTGCGCCGCCGCTGATCGGCGGGGAAGCGTAGATAGACGACCGCGGACCGGACCCCGACCCGAACCGGTTAACCGAGTGGCGCGCCCAGTGAACCCGTGACGACGCAGGCAGACCTCGGAATCGACCTCGACGTGCGCGACGCCGCGGCCGTCGCGGAGCGCCGCGACGAGATAGTCGCCGCCGTGCGCGACCACGCGGGGCGGATCGCCTACCAGCTCGCGCGGCTTCAGGGCGGCGACTACGGGCGCGAAACGCTCTCGACGCCCGGCGGCGAGTGGACGGTAAAACACGAGGCTGGCGAGCTGGAGTTCCTCCTGTTCTCGCCGAAGTCGGGCTCGGACACGTACGTGATCTCGACGAAGCAGCCGCCGGAGCCGGCGGCGCTTTCGACCGCGCTCGACGACTACGCGGCGTTCGTTGCCGCGTGGAACGAGCACGTCGACTCGCTCTCGGGCGTCCTCGACGGCGTGAGCGCGGAGTTCCCAGAGCCGGCGACCACCGAGGGCGTGGTGGCCGAGCGCGACCGCGTCCTCGACGAGATCCGCGACACCTGCGCGGTGATCGCCGGGGAGATACACCGGTACGAGGGAGACGATTACGGGACGTTCACCGCGCGCGTCAAGGGCGACCGCTGGGAGCTAAAACACGACGAGGGGGCCGTCTCGTACCTCCGGATCGGGGGGTCCGGCGGGCTCTACCTCCTCTCGCAGTACGGCGCCCCCTCCGCGGCCGACGTCCGGGAGTACGCCGACCGGTTCCGCGGCTTCGTCGAGACGTACAACGAGTTCGTCGACGAACTCGAGAGCGACCTCGAACGGATCTCCGTCTGACTCGCCCTCCCAGCCCCTCGCTCGGCCTGTCGGTTCGTCCCGTCCGCCCCTCGTTCGGCTCGTCGGTCCGTCCCCTTCGGCCCCCGCTCAGCCTGTCTGTTCGTCCCGTCCGTCCTTCCGACGCACCGAGGCAGCTCTCTCGGCTTTGATCCGTATCTGTGTGTATTCGACGGGTCGATTGGCAATACTTATTCATCTCTGTTGGGTACCGACCCGCACATGTCGATCACTCTTCCGGGGCCGACGCTCGGCGTTGTCGGCGGCGGCCAGCTCGGCCGAATGCTGGCCGAGGCCGCCGCGCCGCTCGGCGTCGACCTCGTCGTGTTGGACCCGACGCCCGACTGTCCGGCGGCGCCCGTCGCGGCCGACCAGATCGTCGCGGACTTCGACGACGCGGACGCGATCGGCGAACTGGCGGCCCGCGTCGACGCCCTGACCTTCGAGATCGAGCTCGCGGACCCGGCGGTCCTCGCGGCCGCGAGCGAGGACCACGACGTGCCGGTCCACCCCGACCCGGCCACGCTGGAGACGATTCAGGATAAGCTGGTCCAGAAGGAGGCGCTCGCCGACGCGGGGATCCCGGTCCCCGAGTTCGTCGCGGTCGCCACCGCCGGGGGGCTCGAACGCGTCGTCGAGGAGTTCGGCGGCGTCATGCTGAAGGCCCGCGAGGGCGGCTACGACGGCCGCGGGAACGTCCCGGTCGAGACGCCCGACGAGGCGGCCGCCGCGCTCGACCAGATCGGCGGCGCGGCGATGGCCGAGGAGTTCCTCGACTTCGAGCGTGAGATCGCCGTGATGGGCCTGAAAGGCGCCGACGGCGAGACGCGGACGTACCCGGTCACGGAGACGGTCCACCGCGAGGAGATCCTCCGCGAGAGCGTCAGTCCCGCCCGCGCCGACGACGCGGTCGTCGCCGAGGCGGAGTCGGTCGCCCGCGACGTACTGGCGGTCCTCGACGGCCGGGGCGTCTACGGGATCGAACTGTTCGAGACCCGCGAGGGGGAGGTGTTGGTCAACGAGATCGCGCCGCGCCCGCACAACTCCGGGCACTGGACGATCGAGGGCGCGCGCACCTCGCAGTTCGAGAACCACGTCCGCGCCGTGCTGGGGTGGCCGCTCGGCCCGACCGACCTCGTCGCGCCCGCGGTCACGGCGAACGTCCTCGGTGACGCAGAGGCGACCGGACCGGCGACGCTCCGGAACGTCGAGTCCGTCCTCTCCGCGCCCGACGCCGACCTCCACTGGTACGGCAAAGACGACGTGTACCCGCTCCGGAAGATGGGGCATCTGACCGTGACAGGCGGAAGCGACGACGGGGCCGACCGCGACGCGCTGCTCTCACACGCGCGAGAACTCCGGGACGGACTGACGTTCCGCGACGCGTAGCTCGCCTCGATGTCTGACAACGCTCCCGGCGGCGTCGCGCCAGGCGCCCCTCGCGAGTCGCAGTCGATCCGGCTCCCGGAAGAGCGGATCGAGGCCCTTCGGGAGTGGGCGGAGGCGGGAACCGGCTTGACCGCCGCCGCCCGCGTCCGCGACCCCGACGGTCGGATTGCGCTCGTGAAGACCTCGTGGTCGGACGGGTGGGTCCTTCCGGGCGGCGCGGTCGAACCCGACGAGTCGCCCCCGACCGCGGCGGCGCGGGAGGTCCGCGAGGAGACGGGACTCGACGCGGCGATCGACGACCCGGTCGTCGTCTTCGAGCAGTCGTACGTCGGCGCCGAGGGCGGTGCGGTCGCGTTCGAGGCTGAGTACGTCGTCTACGCGGCCCGCGCCGCGGGGCGTATTCCTGACGCCGCCGGTCTCGGTGTCTCTCCCGACGAGATCCGCGCCGCGCGGTGGTTCGAGGCTGTCCCGGCCGCCCTCCACGACGGCGCCCTGCTCCGCCCGTACCTCTGAACGCCGTCCGGGAGACGGAGCACACCGGCGTCGCCGCATCCGGGAGTTCCTTGTAGCCCTCCGCCGAACGCCCGATCATGACCACGGTAGACGACCTGATCGAGCGGCTCGAATCGGAGGCTGCGGCGGACGCCGACCCGTCGACCACCCCCGACGTGGGGATCATCATGGGCTCCGACTCGGACCTCCCCGTCATGGAGGGCGCCTACGAGGCGCTCGAGGACCTCGGCTTCGCGGAGCAGACCGACTTCGGCGACGCGCCGGACGCGCGGTTCACCTACGAGAGCTACGTCGTCTCCGCGCACCGGACGCCGGAGCTGATGTACGCGTACGGGGAGACGGCGACGGCCCGCGGGCTGGACGTGATCGTCGCGGGCGCGGGCGGGAAGTCCGCGGACCTGCCGAACATGACCGCCTCGATCGCGTATCCGGTCCCCGTGATCGGCGTGCCGGTTCAAGAGAAGTCGGTCGACTCCGTGATCGGCATGCCGACCGGGGCCCCGATCGTCGCCGTCGACGCCGGGAAGTCGTACAACGCAGCGCTGTCGGCGGCGCAGGTGCTCGCGCGCGAACACGACGAGGTCGAAGAGCGACTGCTCGACCTCCACGACGGGCAGAAAGCGGGCGTCGCGGACGTTTCCGCCGACCTCCACGACCTCGGTATCGACGGGTTCCGCGACCGGTGAGGGGGGGTCCGTCCGCTCCGTGGCCGCCCACTCGCGTCTCCCTCGACCGCGACCGTACCGTGCCTCACGCCTCCCCAGCCTCGCTGTTCGCGCTCTCCGAGCGCTCACCGCTCCATCGCGCGTGCTGCCTCGCGAGCCTCCGTCCCGCTCGTAGGCACGCGCCACCGCGACCGCGCGTCGGTTTATAAAACCGGATGCCTCGTCTCCCACCGAATCGCCGTCCCCCTCCCCACTCGCACGCGGGTTCACGATCGAGGGCCGATCGAGGACTCTCGGTCGCTTCGGCGTCGCTTCGACCGCGAACGGCCGGTACCGGCCCGCACACGCGGGGACGCACAAGACTCAACGCTTATGAGGGGGCGGTCCAAACCCCAGCACGTTACGGAGACCTATATGAGCGATTGGATAGCGATTGGCGCCTTGGCGGTCGTCGGCCTGCTCATCCCGATAGCGATGATGACAGTGTCGGCGCTGCTCCGTCCGAGCGTGCCTGAGACCGGTAAAAGTACCACCTACGAGTCCGGCGAGACCCCGACGGGCGGAACCCGCATCCGGTTCAACATCCAGTACTACATGGTCGCGCTGTTGTTCGTCGTGTTCGACATCGAGACCGTGTTGCTGTTCCCGTGGGCTGTCATCTACCGCCCGGCCGTCCAGGCCGGCGTGCCGATGGCCGACCTGCTGTGGCCGATGTTGGCCTTCGTCGGAATACTCGCGGTCGGACTCGTCTGGGCGTGGCGGTCGGGGGCGATCAGCTGGGCCCGCAGCCCCCGCGCGACCAGCAGAAAAACGACGGAGGACATCAACTAATGAGCAGCGATCAACCGTTTATCACCGACGAATCGCAGGTCGTAACCGAGACGAGGGACGCCCGGATGACCGGGCAGGGGGACCGGTTCAACTCCCGGCTCCGCGAGGCGTTCGGCTCCTCGCCGTTCATCCTCACCAAGTTCGACAAGTTCCTGAACTGGTGTCGGGGCTCCTCGATGTTCATGCTACAGTTCGGTATCGCCTGCTGTAGCATCGAGATGATGCACACCTACGCGGTGAAACACGACCTCGACCGCTTCGGGTCGGGCGTCCCCCGCGCCTCGCCGCGGCAGGCCGACGTGATGATCGTCCCCGGGACGATCGTCTCGAAGTTCGCTCCGCGGATGAAGCGCGTCTACGACCAGATGCCCGAGCCGAAGTTCGTCGTCGGCATGGGCTCGTGTACCATCTCCGGCGGCCCGTTCCAGGAGGGGTACAACGTGATCAAGGGCGCCGAGGAGGTCATCCCGATCGACATCCACGTCCCCGGCTGCCCGCCCCGCCCCGAGGCGCTCGTGTACGGCGTCGTGAAACTACAGGAGCGCGTCGCCAACGGCGAGGCCGCGCCCGTCACCGTCAAGCCGTACGAGCTGGAGGAGTTCTCGGACCTCGAACGCGACGAGCTCGTCGACAAGCTGGCCGACCAGATCGACGACGACGAACTCGTCATGCGGTACAACTTCGCTGATTCGCCATGAGCCTCGAACGACCAGACAGAGTCGACGACGACGCCGTCGAGCGCACCCCCGACGAGCTGGAGGCGCTGCTCGGCGACCTCGTCGTCGACCGCGACGACCATCTGAACGCGCCCGGGTTCGTCATCCGCCCGGACACCGTTCAGGAAACGCTTCGGACCCTGAAAGAGCAGGCGGGGTACGACCACCTCTCCGTGGTCTCCGCACAGGAGTACGAGAACCGCTACGAGTCCATCTACCACCTGAAGAAGTACGACGATCCGACCCAAGAGGTCAGCATCGTCGTGCCCGCCGACAAGGACGACCCCGTCTCCGAGTCGGCCGAGCCCGTCTTCCGCACGGCCGACTGGCACGAGCGGGAGGCGTACGACCTGATCGGGATCGAGTACGACGACCACCCCGACCTCCGTCGGATCCTGCTCCCCGAGACGTGGCAGGGCCACCCCCTGTCGATGGACTACGACAAGGACCGGCCGCAGATCGCCACGCTGCCGGAGCACGCGAACCCGCTGGAGGACCACCACAAGGACGCCGAGTCCGACACGATGTTCCTCAACATCGGGCCGCACCACCCCGCGACCCACGGCGTCCTCCACCTGAAGACGGTGCTCGACGGCGAGCAGGTCGCCGACGTTGAGCCAGACATCGGCTACCTCCACCGCAGCGAGGAGCAGATGGCGCAGTCCGGGACGTACCGCCACCAGATCATGCCGTACCCCGACCGCTGGGACTACATCTCGGCGGGCCTGCTCAACGAGTGGGCGTACGCCCGCGCGGCCGAGGACCTCGCGGACATCGAGGTGCCCGAGTACGCGCAGGTCATTCGGACGATGGGCGCGGAGATGTGCCGGATCGCCGCGCACATGCTCGCGCTCGCGACGTTCGCGCTCGACATCAACGGCGACTTCACGGCGACGTTCATGTACGCCATCAACGACCGCGAGCGCGTCCAGAACCTCTTGGAGGACCTGACGGGCCAGCGGCTGATGTTCAACTACTTCCGGCTCGGCGGGGTCGTCTGGGACCTGCCGGAACCGCGCGAGGAGTTCTTCTCGAAGACCCGGGACTTCCTCGACCAGCTCCCGGAGTCCGTCGAGGAGTACCACAACCTGATCACCTCGAACGAGGTGTTCCAGATGCGGACCATCGACACGGGCATCCTGCCGCCGGAGGTCGCGAAGAACTACGGCGCGACCGGCCCCGTCGCCCGCGGCTCGGGGGTCGACTACGACCTCCGCCGCGACGACCCGTACGGCTACTACGACGAGCTCGATTGGGACGTCGTCACCGAGGACGGCGGCGACAACTTCAGCCGCCTGCTCGTCCGGATGCGCGAGGTCGAGGAGTCCGCGAAGATCATCGAGCAGTGCGTCGACCTGCTCGAGGACTGGCCCGAAGACGAGCGCAACATCCAGGCGAACGTGCCGCGCACGCTGCGCCCGGACGACGACACGGAGATCTACCGCGCCGTCGAGGGCGCGAAGGGCGAACTCGGCATCTACATCCGCGCGGACGGCACGGACAAGCCGGCGCGGTTCAAGATCCGGTCGCCGTGCTTCTCGAACCTCCAGACGCTGCCGGAGATGGCGAACGGGGAGTACATCCCCGACGTCATCGCGGCCCTCGGTAGCCTCGACGTCGTTCTCGGGGAGGTGGACCGCTGATGGGTACGGCCCCCGCACAGCTGTTCCCCGAGTTCATCGTCGACACGCTCGGGCTCGACAGCGTCATCGGCGAGGTCGCGGCCTCGCTGGTCGCCGCCTTCGTCGTCGGAAACATCATCCTCGCGTTCACGGGCGTCGCGGGCCCGTGGGCGAAACGGAAGATCACGGCGGCGTTCACCGACCGGATCGCGGTCGACCGGATCGGCCCGTTCGGCCTGCTCATCATCCCGGCGGCCGCGATCCAGCTCCTCGCGAAGGAGCTGATCATCCCCGAGGGCGTCGACCGCCCTTCGTGGGACATCGCGCCGATCATCCTGCCGTCGTCGGCGCTGCTCGGCTTCTCCGTGATCCCGATGGGCCAGCTCGGTCCGATCAACCTCCACCTCGCGGACCCCGAGGTCGGGTTCGCGCTGGTGTTCGCGTTCGCGTCGATCGCCTCGGTCTCGCTGGTGATGGCCGGCTACGCGTCGAACAACAAGTACTCGCTCCTCGGCGGTCTCCGCGCTGTCGCGCAGAACCTCGCGTACGAGATCCCGCTCATCGTCACGGCGATGTCGGTCGTGATCTTCTCCGGCACGCTCCAGATGAGCGGCGTCGTCGGCGCGCAGACGGAGACGCTCGTGACGATCGCCGGCGTCTCGATCCCGTCGTGGTACGCCCTCGTGAACCCGTTCGCGTTCGTGCTGTTCCTCACGGCGAACATGGCGGAGATCGGGCGGAATCCGTTCGACATCCCCGAGGCGCCGACCGAGATCGTCGGCGGGTACCAGACGGAGTACTCCTCGGCGTACTTCGTCCTCTTCTACCTCGGCGAGTTCGTCCACATCTTCCTCGGCGGGGCGATCCTCGCCGTGACGTTCCTCGGCGGGGCCTCCGGGCCCGGTCCGGAGAGTATCAGCTTCATCTGGTTCGTGGTGAAGATCTGGGGCTTCTTCCTGTTCACGCAGTGGGCCCGCGCGGCGCTGCCCCGCGTCCGTATCGACCAGCTGATCGAAATCGGCTGGAAGGGAATGCTGGTGCTGTCGTTCGCGAACCTGGTGCTCACGGCCGTAATCGTGGGGGTGATCGCGTAACATGATTGGACTCATGAAATCCATGGCGACGACGATGAAGCACGCGCTGGACGGGAATACGTTCACGGTGGAATACCCGGAGGACGCGCCCGAAGTGAGCCCGCGGTTCCGCGGGGTCCACAAGTTCAGCCAGGAACGGTGTATCTGGTGTCGGCAGTGCGAGAACGTCTGTCCGAACGACACGATCCAGATCGTTCAGGACGACCAGCGCAACGGTGAGCAGTACAACCTCCACATCGGGCAGTGCATCTACTGCCGGCTCTGCGAGGAGGTCTGTCCCGTCGACGCGATCCTGTTGACGCAGAACTTCGAGTTCACCGCCGACACGAAAGACGACTTCGTGTTCAACAAAGAACAGCTCAAGAACGTCCCGTGGTACAAGGGGATCGACCCGCTGGAGTCCCGCAATCCCGATCGCGGCGCGTGGATCGGGGAGGGTGACGGCGAGGTCGACTACCAGTAGCGGGCTCGTCTCGAAATCTTCAAAGGGGTTCTCATAGGAGACAAACACAATGGTTTATCCTACCATCGCGTTCGGGCTGTTCGCCGCGGTTACGCTGGCGTTCGCCCTCGGGGTCGTCCTGGCGCGCGACGTGTTCCACGCCGCGCTGCTACTGGGCGGAGCCCTCACGAGCGTCGCGGTGCACTACGTGATGCTGCGGGCGGAGTTTATCGCCGCCATGCAGATCCTCGTCTACGTGGGCGGGGTTCTCATCTTGGTCACGTTCGCCGTGATGCTCACGCGATCTGATTCTGAAACGGAGGTGAGTAGCGCGTGAGCAACGACGAGAGCCGCGGGTCGCGGATCGCCCCCGCGGTCGCCGTGGGCGCCCTGTTCGCCGTGCTGGCCGCGACGATCAACGCGGCGACGTTCGGCTTCGAGGAGGTGGGCTTCCCGGCTGACGCTTCGATCGTCCACAACCTCGGGTACGCCCTGTTCAACCTCGGCGCGTACGACATCGCGACCATCCCCGCGGAGGGGTTCCTCGCGGCCTTCCTGATCGCCGCGGTCGCGCTCGATGTCGCGGTCGACGGCGCCGTCTACCTCGCGAAACGCGAGGAGGACGGGTCGGTCATCTCGGCGGTCGGACAGGCGTTCACGGACGGCGGACGCGACGGAGGTGACCGGCAGTGACCGCCGTCGCGTCCTCCATTCCGCCGTCGTGGTACCTGCTGCTGGCGGCGGCCGTCTTCTGCGTCGGTCTGTTCGGCGTGCTGACGCGCCGGAACGCGCTGTACTTCCTCATGAGCGTCGAGCTCATGATGAACGCGGCCAACATCAACTTCGTCGCGTTCGCGCTCTACTACGGCGACCTCACGGGGCAGGTGTTCGCGCTGTTCGTCATCGCGCTCGCCGCCGCCGAGGTCGCCATCGGCATCGGCATCATACTCGTGTTATACCGTAACTTCGGCACGACAGACGTGACTGTTCCCGCGGAGATGAGGTGGTAAGATGGTGAACGCATTCGCATACGTCCCGGCGATCGTGCTCCTCCCGTTCTTCTCGTTCCTGGTCGCGCTCGGCGCGGGCAGGTACCTCCCGAAGGGCGGCGCGTTCGGCGGTATCGCCGCGACCGCGGGCTCGTTCCTGCTGTCGATCTGGGTCGCGGCGACCGTCGCGGGCGGACGGGCGTACAACGAGACGCTGTACTACTGGGCGAGCGAGGGCGGTGCCGGCATCGGCCCGACGGACATCGAGCTCTCCTTCGGCGTCCTGATCGACCCGCTGTCGGCGCTCATGCTCGTCATCGTGACGCTCGTGGCGCTTCTCGTCCACGTGTTCTCGCTCGGCTACATGAACGACGAGGGCGAGACCGGCCTGCCGCGCTACTACGCCGGCCTCGGTCTGTTCACGGCCTCGATGCTCGGGTTCGTCGTCGCCGACAACCTCCTGATGGCGTTCATGTTCTTCGAGCTGGTCGGGCTCTGCTCGTACCTGCTCATCGGCTTCAATTTCCGGGAGCCGGGCCCGCCGTCGGCGGCGAAGAAGGCGTTCCTCGTCACCCGCTTCGGCGACTACTTCTTCCTCGTCGGCGTCGTCGCGGTATTCGCCACCTTCGGCACGGCGCAGTTCGCCGGTCCGGAGTCGTTCCCGGCGCTCGCCGACGCGGCGCTCAACGGCTCCGGCTCGGTCGCGTGGACGCCCGGCGGCGTCGAACTCGGGACGTGGCTGACCGTCGTCGGCCTGCTCGTCTTGGGCGGCGTGGTCGGGAAGTCCGCGCAGTTCCCGCTTCACACGTGGCTCCCCGACGCGATGGAGGGCCCGACGCCCGTCTCGGCGCTGATCCACGCCGCGACGATGGTCGCGGCCGGCGTCTACCTCGTCGCGCGGATGTACGGGTTCTACGTGCTGACGCCGACGACGATGGCGGTCATCGCCTTCATCGGCGGCTTCACGGCGCTGTTCGCTGCGACGATGGGGCTCGTGAAAAACGAGCTGAAGCAGGTACTCGCGTACTCCACCATCTCCCAGTACGGGTACATGATGCTCGCGCTCGGCGCGGGCGGGTACGTGGCCGCGGTCTTCCATCTGACCACCCACGCGTTCTTCAAGGCGCTGCTGTTCCTCGGCGCCGGGTCGGTCATCATCGCGATGCACCACAACGAGGACATGTGGGACATGGGCGGGCTGAAGTCGAAGCTGCCCGTCACCTACTACACCTTCCTCGCCGGGTCGCTGGCGCTCGCGGGAATCTTCCCGTTCGCTGGCTTCTGGTCGAAAGACGAAATCCTCTACGAGGCGCTCGTCCACGGCCTCAACGACCCGCTGCTGCTCGGCGGCTACCTGATGGGGCTGCTCGCGGTGCCGGTCACCGCGTTCTACACCTTCCGGATGGTGTTCCTGACCTTCCACGGCGAGCCCCGCAGCGACACCGCGCGCGACCCCGTCCCGGTCCGCTGGAACGTGAAGGGGCCGCTGACGGTCCTCGGCTCGCTCGCGGTCGTCACCGGGTTCATCAACATGGTGCCGGTCCAGAAGGTCCTCGGCATCGAAGGGATCGACCTGCTTCACCTGTGGCTCGACAACCACTGGGGCGGCATCGAGGGCCTCTCCTCGCACCACTACGCCGACTTGGGTCCCTACAGCAGCGGCTACCTCGTCGGCGGTGAGACCGGGACCGTCCTCGTCGGCGCGGCCGTCTCGCTCGGCTTAGCGCTGCTCGGACTCGGACTCGCCTGGCGGCTCTACAACGTGCCGTCGCCCGCGGAACACACCGCCAAGCTCGGCGGCATCAAAGACGTGCTGTACAACAACTACTACCTCGACGAACTGCAGGTCTGGCTCGCGTATCGCACGGAAGACGTCGCGGGCGGCGCGAACGTCTTCGATCAGGGAATCATCGACGGCGTCGTGAACGGCGTCTCCTCGGTGAGCCTCACCGGCGGCGGTCGGATCCGTCAGCTCCAGTCGGGGATCGTCTCGCAGTACGCCGCCCTGCTCACCTTCGGACTCGTCGCGCTGTTGCTCGTGCTCGGCGCGACCGGGGGGTGGTTCCTGTGATACTCGAAGCGCTCATGGCGGCCGCCTTCGTCGGCGCGCTGACCGTGTTCCTCGCGCCCGACGAGTGGGCCGGCCGCTTGTCGTTCGCGATCAGCCTGATCCCGTTCGTCGGCAGCCTCTACCTGTGGTCCGGCTTCGAGGCCGGCGGCAACGCCCTGCTGGGCGGGGAGATAGCGTACGCGACGCAGATCGAGTGGCTCGAAGTCGGCGGCCGCAGCGTCTCGTGGTTCGTCGGCCTCGACGGGATCAGCCTCCCGCTGTTCGTGCTCACGACGTTCCTCGTCCCGCTGGCGATCGTCAGCGCGTGGACGCCCGTGGACTCGCGGCAGAGCCAGTTCTACGGGCTCATGCTGTTCATGGAGGCGAACCTGCTGGGCGTGTTCGCCGCGCTCGACTTCTTCCTGTGGTTCGTCTTCTGGGAGGCCGTGCTGGTCCCGATGTACTTCCTCATCGGGATCTGGGGCGGTCCGCGCCGCAGGTACGCCGCGATCAAGTTCTTCGTGTACACGAACGCGGCGTCGCTACTGATGTTCATCGGCTTCATGAGCCTCGTGTTCGCGCTCGGCGACTCGGTGTCGTCGTTCGCCTTACCCGAGATCGCGCAGGCGATCGCCGCGGGTGACTTGGGCACGTGGTTCGGCATCGCGCCGGACCGCCTCGCCCTGTTCGCGTTCCTCGCGATGTTCCTCGGGTTCGCGGTGAAGGTCCCGATCGTGCCGTTCCACACGTGGCTGCCGGACGCGCACGTTCAGGCGCCGACCCCCGCGTCGGTGCTGCTGGCGGGCGTCCTCCTGAAGATGGGGACGTACGCGCTGCTCCGGTTCAACTTCACGATGCTGCCCGACCAGGCGTCGATGCTCGCGGTTCCGATCGCGGCGATCGCCGTCATCAGCGTCATCTACGGCGCGATGCTGGCGCTCGCACAGAAGGACCTCAAGCGCATCGTCGCGTACTCGTCGGTCTCGTCGATGGGGTACGTCATCCTCGGGCTCATCGTGTTCACCGAGTACGGGGTCGGCGGCGCGACGTTCCAGATGGTCGCGCACGGCCTCATCTCGGGACTGATGTTCATGGCGGTCGGCGTCATCTACAACACGACCCACACGCGGATGATCGGCGACATGGGCGGCATGGCCGACCGGATGCCGGTCACCGTCGGGATCCTCGTCGCCGGCGCGTTCGGCTACATGGGGCTCCCGCTGATGGCCGGCTTCGCGGGCGAGTTCTTCATCTTCGTCGGCTCGCTGTCCGCCCCGTCGCTCCCGTACGCGCCGGTGTTCACGGCGCTCGCGATGTTCGGTATCGTCATCGTCGCCGGCTACCTGCTGTCGGCGATGCAGAGTACGCTGTTCGGTCCGTTCGAACTGGAGACCGACTACGACGTGGGGCCCGCGCCGTTCCACGACGTCGCCCCGCTCGCGGTGCTGCTGGTGGCGATCATCGTGCTCGGCGTTGCGCCCGACATCTTCTTCGAGATGATCCGCGACGCTGCCCTACCCGTGGTAGAGGGGGTGACGATCAATGGTTAACGGCCTGCCCGGCGTGACGGCGCTGCTGCCGGCGCTCCTGCTTGCCGTCACCGGTCTCGCGCTGCTCTTGGTCGACACGGTCCGGCCGGACGCGCGGTCGAACACGTCGATGGCGGTCGTCGGCGCGATCGGGTCCCTCGCCGCGCTCGCGGCGAGCGTCTGGCTCACCGCCAGCGGCGGTGTGAGCCCGGACGGCGGCGCGGTGTTGCTGTTCGCGGACGCGGTGAAGGTGGACACGCTGTCGCTGTTCTTCACCGCCATCTTCGCGTCGGTGACCGCGCTGGTGCTCGTCGCGGCCCACGACTACTTCCACGACCACGACAACCCAGCGGCGTTCTACTCGCTCGTGACGTTCGCCGCGACCGGCATGGCGCTTCTGGCGGTCGCGAACTCGCTCGCGGTCGTGTTCGTCGCCTTAGAGATGGTGTCGCTGCCCTCGTACGTGCTCGTCGCGTACCTCAAGCAGAACCGCGGGAGCGTCGAGGCGGGGCTGAAGTACTTCCTCGTGGGCGCGCTCTCGTCGGCTATCTTCCTGTTCGGCATCTCGCTCGTGTACGCCGCGACGGGCTCGCTGATCCTCGCCGACATCGCGTCGGCCTCGATCGACGGGCTGGCCGGCGTGCTCGGCGTCGGCGTCGTGATGATGATCGGCGGCGTCGCCTTCAAGACGGCCTCCGTCCCGTTCCACTTCTGGGCGCCGGAGGCGTACGAGGGCGCGCCCGCGCCGGTGAGCGCGTTCCTCTCGTCGGCCTCGAAGGCCGCCGGGTTCGTCGTCGCGTTCCGCGTGTTCACCGAGGCGTTCCCGCTGGAGATGGCGGCGTCGGCGAACGTCGACTGGATGCTCGCGTTCGCGATCCTCGCGGCCGTCACGATGACGCTCGGTAACTTCGCGGCCGCGGTCCAGGAGGAGGTCAAGCGGATGTTGGCCTACTCCTCGATCGGGCACGCCGGATACGCGCTCATCGGCGTCGCCGCGCTCACGGTCGACGGGCCCGCCAACGGCACCGTCATGGGCGCCGCGATGGCGCACCTGCTCGTCTACGGGTTCATGAACACCGGCGCGTTCCTCTTCGTCGCGATGGCGGAGCGGTGGGGCGTCGGCCGCACCTTCGCGGACTACGCGGGGCTCTGGCGGCGCGCGCCGGTCGCCTCCGTCGCGATGGCCGTGTTCATGTTCTCGCTGGCGGGGCTCCCGCCATTCGCCGGGTTCTTCTCGAAGTACTTCCTGTTTCAGGCGGCCATCGACAACGGCTTCCTGTGGCTCGCCGGGCTCGGCGCGATAAACAGCGTCGTGTCGCTGTACTACTACAGCCGGGTCGTGAAGGCGCTGTTCCTGGACGACCCCGCGTCGCCGAGCGCGCTCGACGCGATCGACGTGCGGCCGACGGCGCTGTACGCCGCGGTCATCTTCGCGGCGGTCGCGACGGTGCTGCTCCTGCCCGGCTTCGGGCCCGTCATCGAGACGGCCGAAGCGGCGGCCTCCGCGCTGTTCTGACCGGCGGCTCCGCAGCGCTGAGCGGTCCGTTCCGCCGGTCGATTTCTGTTTCCGCTGTTCTCCGCGTCACCACTCACCGCGCCCCGGAGGGCGGTTTCGGTCGCCGAACCCCGCACCGCCGACCACAGATACTCATTCGTTCGCCCCGTTACTGTGTTCGTGTCCCGGAGCCACACCTATCGGTGTCTGAACTGCCTCGACGCCACCGTCACGCGCACCTTCGACACGTCGCACTTGTCCCGGACCTGTCCGGACTGCGGCTCGTTCGAGCGGTTCGCGAACGAGGCGGTGATCGAGCGGTTCGAGTCGCTGGAGGCGTCGCCGCCGGCGGAGTTCGACTGGGACCGACTGGAGCGGCGGGAGAAGCTGCTCGTCGCCGAGCGCCTCGCTCGCACGGACAAGACGCTCGCGGACTTCGACGTGGCGGTCGACGAGGAGGCGGCGGAGGGACGAACGACACCCGAGCCGGGCGACGCGTAGCTACCGCGCGTACAACTTTTCGCCGAGGAGGTCGGCGAGTCCGACGCCGTCGCCGGGCGTGATCGCCACGTAGGGGCGGTCGATAGGACCGAACACGTCGACGACGCGGCCGACCGTCGAGAGCGACTCGTCGACGATGCTCGCGCCGATCCGGGGCGGATCGTTGCCGGCGTCGCCGCGGGCGATCGCGAGTCCGCCGGCCGTGCGGACGACGGTGCCGACGCGCCGCACGGTTACTCCCGGAGCACGCCGAGGTACGCGGCGATCGCCTGAACGAGGTCGTTTTTCGCGGTGTCTTCGGTGCCTTTGACGACGACGGAGCCCCGTGGCTCGAACTCCCGGGAATACGTCGCGTCGCGCTCGACGACCGCGTCGTAGCCCACCTGCTGGACGGCTTTCGCTATCTCGTCGACGGTCGGCGCTTCGACCGCCAGATCCGTCGGGACGCGGCGCCCCTCGGACCGCGACAGCTCGGCGTCGAAGTATGCGGGGTAGACGACGTTCTCGACCATACCGGATACCTTCGCGCGCGGCGTAAGGTCGTTTCGGACCGCCGCCGGGCGCGTTCAGGGGACCCGGAACTCGAAGCGCGCCCCGCCGTCCTCGGCGGCGAGCGCGTGCGCGCTCCAGCCGTGGGCCTCGGCGATGCGCTCGCTGATGGCGAGTCCCAGTCCCGTCCCCGACTCGTCGGTCGTGAACCCGCTCTCGAACACATTGTCGGCGTCGTCCGGGAGCCCGCTCCCGTCGTCTTCGACGTAGAAGCCGTCGGCCGCGGTCCCGTCGTCGCGACGCGTCAGCGCTCCGACGCGGACCGAGAGCGGCTCGTCGGGGGAGTCGCGGCCGTGGTCCGCGCTGTTCCGGTAGACGTTCTCAAGCAGCTCGCAGAGCCGCGTCCGGTTCGCGTCCAGCGTCGCGTCCGTCTCGACGTCGAGGGTCGCGTTCGCCATGTCGACGCACTCCCACGCCTCGCGCGCGACGTCCACCACCGAGACGGACTCGGTCTCTCCCACCGAGCGTCCCTCCCGGGCCAGCGACAGGAGGTCCGCGACGAGTTCGTCCATCCGCCCGAGCGCGTCCGCGGCCTTCTCTAGGGGCGCCGTGTCGTCCGTCTCGCGGGCGAGGTCGACGTACCCCTCCGCGACCGACAGCGGATTCCGGAGGTCGTGCGAGACGATGGACGCGAACTCGTCGAGTCGCTCGTTCTGCCGCCGGAGAGTCTCCTCGCGCTCCCGTCGGTCGGTGACGTCGGTGTAGATGGCGTATCCGGCCGCGTTGGCGGCGTCGAGGTGGATCGGAATGACGTGGAGGATGAAGTGACGCGGCCCCTCCGCGGTGGTCCGGGTCACCTCCCGGCGGACGTTCTCGCCGCACTGTAAGCGCTCGTTGAGGTCGTCGGCCTCCGACTCGGCGTCGGGGGGGACTATGTACTCGTCGATGGACTCGCCGAGCACGGTCTCGGCCTCGTAGCCGAACGTCGCCTCGAACGCGTCGTTCACCTGTCGGGCGATCGGCTCGCCGTCGACGTAGTCGTAGGCGACGGCGGGATCCGGTACGTTCGTGAACAGCGCGAGCAGCCTGTCGCGTTCGGTCCGGAGCGCCTCCGTGACCCCGATCCGGTCGAGCGTCTCTTCGAGGTGGGAGGCGAGCAGCTCCGCCAGCCGGCGGTCGGCGTCGTCGAACGCGTCGCCGTCGTCGACTCCGTCGGCGGCGAGCTGGAAGACGACATCGTCGCCCACGGGAACGGTGAGCAGCGTACCGAACTGGCCCTCTGGGTTCGGGTTCGGGGCGATCGACGCGTCGCCCGTCTGGACGGTCCTGCCGGCCACGCCGGCGCCGACGCGGACCCGGTTACAGTCCTCGACGGGCGTCCCGCTGGAGGCGACCACGGGCTCGACCCACTCGCCGTCCCGAACGGCGACGACGGCGTGATACTCCGGAAACACCTGCTCGGTGACGGCGATGGCCGCCCGGTACGCCTCGTCGACCGACCTGACGGCGGCGAGCTCCGCCATCCCGGCGTTGAGCTGTTCGATTCGCGACGGGGTCCGGGTCGGCTTCGCCCGGACGGTCGACCGTTGATCCCGGGCGAGCAGCCACGAGACCGTCTCCGAGAGCGCCTCGGGCGTTCCGGCGACCGCGTCGACGAGCGGGTCCGTCGCGGTCCGGCCCGTCGGATCGTCGACGTACGCGATCACGTACTCGACGGCCTCGGCCGAGCGGACCCGGTCGAGCCCCGCCTCGTCGGTGACGGCCGCCACGTCGACCTCCGCGAGGCGCTCCTCGTCGACGTCGGCGGGAACTGTCGCGTGGGTCTCGACCGCGACCGGTCCGTCGTCGCCGCGGTTCTCTGGGTCGGCCCCCGACTCGACCTCGTCGGTGAGTCGGGGGTCGTCTGCGAGCACGAGAACGGACGCGCGCTCACCCAACGCAGGAGTCACAATTGTACGAATTAGTACACGCCGAGAGCATAAAACTTCGTACCGATCTCCGCAGTCGGGCGGCCCCGGCCGTCCCGCGCTCCGCCCTCCTCGCCGGCGACGAGCGACCCCGGAACCCTTTTGGAGCAACACGGGCCACGTTCGTGTAATGAGCGATCTCGAAGCGGAGTACCGTCTCGACTACTTCGAGGAGGAGGGGTTCGAGCGCAAGGAGTGTCCCTCCTGTGGCGCGCACTTCTGGACCCGCGACGGCGACCGCGACCTGTGCGGCGAGCCGCCCTGCGAGGACTACAGCTTCATCGACGACCCGGGCTTCCCGGAGGCGCACTCGCTGTCGGAGATGCGCGAGGCGTTCCTCTCCTTCTTCGAAGACAACGGCCACGAGCGGATCGACCCGTACCCGGTCGCCGCGAACCGCTGGCGCGACGACGTGCTCCTGACGCAGGCGTCGATCTACGACTTCCAGCCGCTCGTCACCTCGGGACAGACGCCCCCGCCGGCGAACCCGCTGACCATCTCGCAGCCCTGTATCCGGATGCAGGACATCGACAACGTCGGCAAGACGGGCCGGCACACGATGGCGTTCGAGATGATGGCCCACCACGCGTTCAACACGCGCGAGGAGGTCGACGAGGACGAGTACGCCTACCACGGCGAGGTGTACTGGAAAGACGAGACGGTCCGGTACTGCGACGAGCTGTTCGAGAGCCTCGGCGCCGACCTCGAAGAGATCACTTACATCGAGGACCCGTGGGTCGGCGGCGGTAACGCCGGCCCCGCCATCGAGGTCATCTACAAGGGCGCCGAGCTGGCGACGCTCGTCTTCATGTGTATGGAGCGGGACCCCGACGGCGACTACGAGATGAAAGACGGGAACTCGTACTCGTTCATGGACACGTACATCGTCGACACCGGGTACGGGTTAGAGCGGTGGACGTGGATGAGCCAGGGGACCGCGACCGTGTACGAGGCCGTCTACCCCGACGCGATCGACTTCCTGAAAGACAACGCCGGTGTCGAGCACACCGAGGCCGAACGCGAGATCGTCCACCGCGCCGCCAAGCTCTCCGGCCGGCTCGACATCGACGACGTCGACGACGTGGAGGCCGCCCGCGGCGAGATCGCAGACCGGCTCGACGTGGACGTCGACCGACTGCGCGAGCTGGTGGAACCGCTCGAAGCGATCTACGCGATCGCCGACCACTCGCGGACGCTCGCGTACATGTTCGGCGACGAGATCGTCCCGTCGAACGTCGGCACGGGCTACCTTGCCCGGATGGTGCTCCGCCGGATGAAGCGCCTCGTCGACGAGGTCGGCGTCGACGCGCCGCTCGACGAGCTGGTCGACATGCAGGCCGAGCGGCTCGGCTACGAGAACCGCGACACGATCCGCGAGATCGTCCGCAGCGAGGAGCGGAAGTACGAGCGGACGCTGGAGCGCGGCGCCCGCAAGGTCGAACAGCTCGCCGACGAGTACGCCGGCACCGGTGAGCCGATCCCGACGGGGGAGCTACTGGAGCTGTACGACTCCCACGGGATCCAGCCCGACATGGTCGCCGACATCGCCGACGAGCGCGGCGCGACCGTCGACGTGCCCGACGACTTCTACGCGCTCGTCGCCGACCGACACGAGGAGGGCGACGCCGCGGGAGAGAGCGACGAGCGCGACGAGCGGCTCGCCGACCTCCCCGAGACGGAGAAGCTGTTCTACGACGACCAGGGACGCACGGAGTTCGAGGCGGTCGTCCTCGACGTGCTGGAGGCCGAGGGCGGGTACGACGTGGTGCTGGACCAGACGATGTTCTACCCCGAGGGCGGCGGTCAGCCGGCCGACCGCGGCCACCTCACGGTCGGAGAGACCACCGTCGACGTCGACGACGTTCAGGAGGTCGACGGGGTCGTGCTCCACCGCACGGACGCGGACCCCGGCAAAGGCGAGTTCGTCACGGGGCAGGTGGACGGCGACCGCCGCGACCGACTGCGCGCGCACCACACCGCGACGCACCTGATCGGTCACGCCGCCCGCGAGGTGCTCGGCGACCACGTCCGGCAGGCTGGCGCCCAGAAGGGAACCGACTCGGCGCGGCTCGACGTGCGCCACTTCGAGCGCATCGACCGCGGGGACGTGAAGGCGATCGAGCGCGTCGCGAACGAGTTGGTCCGCGACGACGTCCCCGTCCGCCAGGAGTGGCCCGACCGCAACGAGGCGGAGGCCGAGCACGGCTTCGACCTGTATCAGGGCGGCGTCCCGCCGGGAACGAACGTCCGGCTGATCCACGTCGGCGACGCCGACGTTCAGGCCTGCGCCGGCACGCACGTCGCCCGCACCGGCGAGATCGGCGCCGTGAAAGTGCTGAAGACGGAGCCGGTACAGGACGGCGTCGAGCGCATCGTCTTCGCGGCCGGGGCCGCGGCGGTGGAGGCGACCCAGCGCACCGAGGACGCGCTGTACGACGCGGCCGAGGTCCTGGACGTGGACCCGCTCGACGTGCCGGACACCGCCGAGCGCTTCTTCGAGGAGTGGAAGGCCCGCGGCAAGGAGATCGAGTCGCTCAAAGAGGAGCTCGCGGCCGCGCGGGCCGCCGGCGGCGCCGACGCCGAGGCGGTCGACGTCGCCGGGACGACAGCGGTGATCCAGCGGCTCGACGGCGACGCCGACGAACTGCGCGCGACCGCGAACGCCCACGTCGACGACGGGAAAGTCGCGGTGATCGGCAGCGGCGCGGACGGCTCCGCGAGCTTCGTCGTCGGCGTCCCCGATTGCGTCGACGTGAACGCGGGGCAGGTCGTCTCGGAGCTCGCCGGGCGCGTCGGCGGCGGCGGCGGCGGGCCGCCGGACTTCGCGCAGGGCGGCGGCCCGGACGCGGACGCCTTAGACGACGCCCTCGACGCGGCGCCGGACGTGCTCCGCAGCCTTCAGGAGGCCTGAACGCAGCCAGTTCGCCACTATGCCGCACGCGACCAACGCCGGGACCGAGATCCGGTACGAGGTGGACGCCCCCGACACCGGCGACGGCGACGAGGCGGTGGTGTTCTGCGGCGACGTCGGGCTCGGCGCCTGGCAGTTCGGCTGGCAGCACGCGGCGCTCGCCGGTCCACACACCGTGATCACCCCGGAGACGCGCGGTGTCGGGCGGTCCGACGCCCCGCCCGGCCCGTACGCGGTCGGGGAGCTCGCGGCCGACGTGGACGCGGTGTGTGCCGCCGAGGGGATCCGAAACGCTCACCTTGTCGGCTACGGGCTCGGCGGGATGGTCGCGCTGACGGCCGCGGCGAGTTCCTCGCGGCCGGCGAGCGTCGCGCTCGTCGGGACGCCGCCCGCGGGGGACGCCTACAACCCCGACGGCGTCTGGGCCCCCCCGGCCGATCCGGCCGCGGTCGAGGGGTCGCTGAACGGCCTCCTCTCGCTCGACTTCTGTGAGGCCCACCCCGACGCGCTCTCTCGGATCGCGGAATGGCGCCTCGCGGAGGACGCCGACCGCGAGACGTACGAGGCGCACCGCGCCGCGATCGAGGGGTTCGACCTCACCGGTCGCCTCCACGAGATCACCACGCCCGCGCTCGTCGTCCACGGCACCGACGACACGGTCTGTCCGGCCACGGCCGTGGAGACGCTCGCGGAGGGGCTCCCTCGCGGGGAGCTCCACGGGATCGACGGGGCGCGCCACCTCGTCGGGGTCGAGGCGTCGGCCGCGGTCAACGACCTCCTCGTCGGCTGGCTCGCCGAACACGCGGCCGGCCGGTTCGAGTAGGCGCGGCGTTCGGGGCCGCGCGACGCCCGCGTCCGCGTCGTCGGCCGGGGCGTCCGGCGTCGCAACCGTTTTGTGACTCTCGCCGAACCCTTCACCTGATGACTCGCCTCCGGTTCGCCCTGCTGAACGCCGCCCACGACGGTGCGAACACCCGGCGGAACTTCCGCAGAGAGCTCGACGCCGACCTCGTCGAGTTCGACGCCGTCGCGGGAGACCTCCCCGATCACACCGAGTTCGACGGCGTCGTGGTGACCGGGTCGCGCTCGTCGGTCTACTGGGACGAGGCGTGGATCCCGCCGCTCGTCGACTACGTCGCCGAGGCCGCCGACGCGGGCGTCCCCGTCCTCGGCGTCTGTTACGGTCACCAGGTGCTCGCGGAGGCGCTCGGCGGCCGCGTCGCGGGCATGGACGGGTTCGAGATCGGCTACAACGAGATCCGCCGACCTCGCGACGACCCGCTGTTCGAGGGGATCGACGAGACGTTCACCGCCTTCACCACCCACGGCGACGCAGTCGTCGAACTCCCGCCGTCAGCGACGCTGCTCGCGGAGAACGACCGCGGCGTCCACGCGTTCCGCGACGGCCACTGCTGGGGGGTCCAGTTCCACCCGGAGTACGACATCGACACGGCCCGCGACGTGACCGACGGTAAGCGGGATCAGATCGGTGACGCCCGCGTGGACGGCGTCCTCGAGTCGATCACGCCCGACGCCTACGACGCCGCCTGCGAGGCGAAGCAACTGTTCGAGAACTTCACCGGTTACGCCGAGCGGTTGGCGGCCGAGCGGGCGGAGCAGGCGGCCGCGGACGACTGAGCGGGTCGACCGGTTCGACGGAGGCGCGACCGCCGCGCCGCTCGGCCGGCACGACCGACGCGACGACTGACCGGCGCGATTCCACGCCGTCCGCCCGCGGCCCCCGGTCGAACACCCTTATACGGTTCCCGTCCCGAACTCGGGTATGAACGTAGTACCGGACACGAGCGCGGTCGTCGACGGCCGCGTGTCCGAACGCGTCGCGGACGGGACCTACGAGTCGGTCACCGTGTTCGTCCCGGAGGCGGTCGTCGGCGAGTTGGAGTCGCAGGCGAACGACGGGCTCGAATCCGGCTGGGACGGGCTCAGCGAACTCAAGCGGCTCGCGGACTACGCCGACGACGGGACGATCGAGCTGCGGTACGTCGGCGAGCGCGCGAGCGGCGACGCCCGCTCGAACGCACACGAGGGCGACGTGGACGCGCTGATCCGCGACCTCGCCGCCGACCACGACGCGACGCTCCTCTCCAGCGACGTGGTTCAGGCCGAGGTGGCCCGCGCGAAGGGGCTCGATGTCGAGTACGTCGAGCCCGTCGCCCGCGGCGTCGTCGACGAGCTGCCGATACAGGACTTTTTCACCGACGAGACGATGTCAGTCCACCTCAAGACGGGGACCGTCCCGAAGGCGAAACGCGGGGCGCTCGGCGAGATGCGCTACGTCGAGATCGCGGACGACCCCACCGACGAGGCGCAGCTGCAGGAGTGGGCGAACTCGATCGTCGACCTGGCCCGCCAGTCGAGCGAGGGGTTCATCGAGCTCTCTGACGACGGGATGGACATCGTCCAGTTCCGCAACTACCGGATCGCGGTGGCGCGCCCGCCGTTCGCCGACGGCGTCGAGATCACCGCCGTCCGCCCCATCGCGAAGACGGACCTCGACGACTACGAGTTCGCCGACGAGCTCCGCGACCGGTTCGCGGAGCGGAAACGCGGGGTCCTCATCTCGGGCTCGCCCGGCGCCGGGAAGTCGACGTTCGCGCAGGCGGTCGCGGAGTTCCTGAACGACAGCGACTACGCGGTGAAGACGATGGAGAAGCCCCGAGACCTCCAAGTCGGTCCCGAGATCACGCAGTACGGCGCGCTCGGCGGCGAGATGGAGAACACCGCCGACTCTCTCCTCCTCGTCCGGCCGGACTACACCATCTACGACGAGGTCCGGAAGACGAACGACTTCGAGGTGTTCTCCGACATGCGTATGGCTGGCGTCGGCATGGTCGGCGTCGTCCACGCCTCCCGCGCCATCGACGCGCTCCAGCGGCTCGTCGGCCGCGTCGAACTCGGGATGATCCCGCAGATCGTCGACACCGTCGTCTACATCGAGGCCGGCGAGGTCCACACGGTCTACGACGTGACGACGGAAGTGAAGGTGCCGGCGGGGCTCACCGCCGAGGACCTTGCCCGTCCGGTCATTCAGGTGTCGAACTTCGAGACCGGTCGGCCGGAGTACGAGATATACACGTTCAACCGGCAGGTCGTCACCGTCCCACTTGACGAGGACGGCGGCGAGGCGGGGAGCGAGACGGGCGTCGGCCGCATCGCGAAAAAGGAGATCGAACGCGAGATCCGCTCGGTCGCGCACGGCCACGTCGAGGTGGAGCTGAACGGCGACGACGAGGCGGTCGTCTACGTCACCGAGGGCGACATCGGCACGGTGATCGGGAAGGGCGGCGGCCGCATCGCCGACATCGAGAACCGCCTCGGGATCGACATCGACGTCCGCACGCACGACGAGAAGCCCGGCGGGTCCGGCGGCGGTCCCGCCGGCGGCCCCGAGAACGGGCACGGCGACGGGCAGGTCGGCGCCGAGCGCGGGACGGTGGTCGCGCCGGAGATCACCTCGCGTCACGTCGTCATCGACGTCGACGACGAGGTCGGCGAGACGGTCGAAGTGCGCGCGGACGGCGAGTACCTCTTCACCGCCACGGTCGGGCGCGGCGGTGAGGTTCAGGTCTCGCGCGGCTCGGCCATCGCCGAGGAACTGGAGGACGCGATCGACCGGAACCGGACCGTGACGGTCGTCCCGGCGCGGTGAATCCCGCAACCGGCCGTTCGGGTCGGACGTAGCCGCCCGACGGCCGTCCGATCGCCCCGCTGGCTGGCGATCGCATCCACGCCAGACGTTTTCGCTCGCTGTCACGTCGTCGTTCGACGCGGCCACATACCACGATTGTCGTAACGTATCCCTCCTGAAAGATAACGCTTTTTTGACGGCCTAGATAACTCGGGGTATGGCTGATGAGTTAAAACGCGGGCTCGAGGGCGTCCTCGTCGCGGAGTCAGATCTGAGCTACGTCGACGGCGAGGTCGGGAAGCTCGTGTATCGCGGGTACGACATCGAAGACCTGGCGCGGGGCGCGAGCTACGAGGAGGTGCTGTACCTCCTGTGGCACGGCTCGCTCCCCACCGCCGCGGAGCTCGACGCGTTCGCCGCCGACCTCGCGGCGGAGCGCGAGGTTGACGACGACGTCATCGAGACGGTCCGCGCGCTCGCGGACGCCGGCGAGCGTCCGATGGCCGCGCTCCGGACCGCGACATCGATGCTGTCGGCGTACGACCCGGACGACGAGGCCGACGCCGGTGAGACCACGCTTCGTCAGGGACGACGGATCACGGCGAAGATCCCGACGGTCCTCGCCGCGTTCGAGCGCGTCCGTCAGGGCGAGGAGCCGGTCGCCCCCGACCCGGACCTCTCGCACGCCGGGAACTTCCTCTACATGCTGACCGGGACCGAGCCGGACGACGTGAGCGAGGAGACGTTCGACATGGCGCTCACGCTCCACGCCGACCACGGGCTCAACGCCTCCACGTTCACCGCGATGGTGATCGGGTCGACGATGGCGGACGTTTACTCCGGCGTCACCGGGGGTATCGGCGCGCTCTCCGGCCCGCTCCACGGCGGCGCGAACCAAGACGTGATGGAGGTGCTCCACGAGGTGGACGCCTCCTCGAAGGACCCCGTCCAGTGGGTGAAAGACGCCCGAGACGACGGACGGCGCGTCCCCGGCTTCGGGCACCGCGTCTACAAGGTGAAAGACCCCCGCGCGAACATCCTCGAGGAGAAGCTTCGCGACCTCGCCGAGTCGTCGGGCGACACCAAGTGGCTGGACTACACCACCGCCATCGAGGAGTACCTCACCGAACAGGGGCTCGTCGAGGAGGGGATCGCCCCGAACGTCGACTTCTACTCCGGCTCCGTCTACGACTCGCTCGGTATCCCCGTCGACATGTACACGCCCATCTTCGCGATGAGCCGCGTCGGCGGCTGGATCGCGCACGTCGCCGAGTATCAAGAGGACAACCGCCTCATCCGTCCGCGCGCCCGGTACACCGGTCCGGAAGACAGCGAGTTCGTTCCCCTCGACGAACGGTAACGGTCGCGCCCGCCGCCCACCCGCCTTCTCCGAACGGCTCTTCAAACGTCGCGGCGCGTCACCCGCTCGCAGAATATGTGCGTCCGCGACCGATCGGCCCGGCTCCTCAGATTCCGAACCGCTCGCGGGCGTACTTCGCGAGCAGCGGGACATCGTCGAGGTGAAGCAGCCGCGCCATCCCCGCCTTCTCGCCGCGGTTCGCCTTCGCCAAGATGTCGTCGTCCGTCTCTTGGAGATCGCGCATCAACCGGTCGTACCGCTCGTTGGGTGCGAGGTACAGCAACTCCGTGAGCGTCAGTCGCGACTCCGCGCGCGGCGCCACGTCTCGGTGCCAGAGCGTCTCGTACACCGCAAGGCTCTCCGCGTCGATGCGCCGCTCCGAGTCGGTGAGACAGCGGTCGACGGTCGCCGCGGCGGCGCGGGCCGACTTCATGCCCTTGTGGATCCCTTCTCCCCACAGCGGGTCGATGCTCGGCACGGTGTCGCCGACGGCGAGGAACCGGTCGGTGTACATCTGCTCCGGGCGCTGAATGTGCGCGGAGCCGCGGTGGACCGTCTCGTCGATCTGTTCCGCCTCGGCGAACCGCGGGTCGCGGTCGATCCAGTCGTCGAGGTACCCGTCGACGGTCTTCCCCGCCTCGGCGAACTCGCGGTGGCGGTCGTTCTGGATGTAACAGATGCCGACCTTCGCGGTGTCCTCGCCGGTCGCGAAGATCCACGAGTAGCCGCCGGGCGCGATGTTGTGGTCCAAGCGGAGCATCATCGCCCGCCGGAGGTCCGCGTAGTCCGGGTGGTTCATCTCGACGCCCTCCATCTCGTACTCGATACCGATGGCTTGGTTCTCGCGTTCGAGGTCGACCACGTCGAGCGCGCTGGCGATCGGTGCGGCCGGACCGGTAGCGTCGATCACGATGTCGGCGTACACCGCTTCGTCGCCGTTGTACCGCACCCCCTCGATGACGCCGTCGTCGTCGAGGATCGGCCGCGAAACCCGCGCGTCGAAGCGGTACTCCGCGCCGTTGTCGCGACCGTCGGCGACGAGGAACTGCTTGAACTCCGCGAACTCCAACACCGCGCCCGGCTGGTAGCTCTCATAGTACTCGTTGGGCGACTCCAGCACGACGTCATCGGTGTACGACATCACGACGTCGTCGGGGATTCCGAAAGAGGACATCATCGACGGGAACGTGCCCGCCGTCGACTTGTTGCTCTGTCGCGGGAACTCGTCTTCCGACTCCGTCTCTAAGACGACGACGTCGTAGTCGCGCGTCGCCAGGTCACGGGCGCACTGCGCGCCCGCCGGACCGGCGCCGGCGATGGCGACGTCGTAGCGGTCAACCATACACGACGGTTACGGACCCACCTAATTAGGCTTGCTGAAACCCACCGGAAAATACGCGCGAACCCCCTCGTTCGCCCGGTTTTGGCCGTCGAGAGAGGTCGGAATTACCGGGGTCTCATCCGGCGGTCGGACCCAGGCCCGGCCCCCGAAACGGGCGTCGGATCGGGTCCGCCCGCCGAGACCGCGGCGCGGTTCAGTAGAACTCGCGGACGAGGTCGGTCGCGCCCTCGGGGGCGCCGTCCGGAAGCACCGACATGTCCTCGTCGACGCCGTGCTGCTCGTGGTACGGCACCGACGACTCGTCCTTGTAGATGACGCCCTGGTGTTCCTTCTCGTTGTCGAGGATCACGTCCTTCGCCGCCTCGCGGTCGGTCGGGTCGTGGTCCGCCTCCTTCAGGTCGACCAGCGAGTCGCGGAAGTAGTCGTACGTGTCGACGTCGTTGAAGGTGACGCAGGGGGAGTAGACGTTGACGAAGCCGAACCCGTCGTGCTCGATGGCCTCCTGGATGATCTCTTGGTGGCGGAGCGCGTCCGAGGAGAACGACTGCGCGATGAACGTCGCGCCGGAGGCGAGCGCCAGCGCGTGGGGGTTCACCGGCGGCTGTTTGGGCCCGTCGGGGCTCGTCGACGTCTCGAAGTCCTCGCGGGAGGTCGGCGACGCTTGGCCCTTCGTCAGCCCGTAGATGCGGTTGTCCATCACGACGTACGTCATGTCGACGTTGCGCCGGACGGCGTGGACGAAGTGGCCCGCGCCGATGGAGTAGCCGTCGCCGTCGCCGCCGGCCACCATCACCTCGATGTCGGGCCGCGCCATCTTGACGCCGGTGCCGACGGGGAGCGCGCGCCCGTGAACCCCGTGGAGCGCGTAGCTGTGCATGTACGTGCCGATCTTGCCGGAACAGCCGATGCCGGCGACGACGAAGGTGTTGTCGGGGTCGTTGCCCGTCTCCGCGAGGGCCTTCATCATCCCGTTCATCGTCCCGAAGTCGCCGCACCCCGGGCACCACGTCGGCTGCTTGTCGGACTTGAAATCGGTGAATCGAATGTCTGAGCTCATTGGTTACGCCTCCACCCCCGCTTCGAGGGTCGACTTGATCTCCGCTGCGAGTTCGTCGGCCTTGAACCGCACGCCGTTGTACTTGTTCACGCGGTCGACGCGTTCGAGCACGTCGTGTTCGACGAGGTCCGCGAACTGGCCCTGCTCGTTACACTCGACGACGACCGTCGTCTCGGCGGCCGCCACGTCTTCCGCGAGGTCCGGCCGCGGGAAGATGTACGGGACCGAGAGGACCCGCACGTCCAGTCCGTCCTCGTCGAGGAACTCCACTGCCTCGGCGAGCGCGCCCTCGTTCGACCCCCACGTGATGACGAGGGTGTCCGCGTCCTCGTCACCGAACTCGCGCGGGCTCCAGTCCTCGCGCTCACGGGCGGTCTCGACCTTGCGGTTGCGCTTGTCGACCTGCTCGACGCGCATCTCCGTGTCCTCTGTCCGGCGGCCCTGCTCGTCGTGTTCGAGGCCGGTGGACATGTGCGCGCCGTCGGCCGTACCGGGGAACGCCCGCGGCGAGACCCCGTCGTCGGTGATCTCGTGGGGCTGGAAGCCGCCCGACTCGCTCATGTGGTCGTCGATCGCCGTCTCGTCGACGACCTTGCCGCGGTCGATCTCCACCTCGTCCATGTCGAACGTCTCCGGGGAGAACGTCTGCTCGGTGACCGCCATCGAGAGGTCGGCGGTGAGGTAGACAGGGAGCTGGTACTTCTCGGCGAGGTTGAACGCCTCGACGGTCTTCCAGAAGCACTCCGAGATGGTGGTCGGCGCGAGGACGAACCGCGGCACCTCGCCGTGGCCGCCGTACAACATCTGGTTCAGGTCGCCCTGCTCCTGTTTCGTCGGCATCCCCGTCGAGGGGCCCGAGCGCATCACGTTACAGATGACGAGCGGCGTCTCCGAGGTGGCGATGAGCCCGAACGTCTCGGTCATCAGGTCGATCCCCGGCCCGGAGGTCGCGGTCATCGCGCGGGCGCCGCCGCGGGCCGCGCCCAGCGCCATGTTGATCGCGGAGAGCTCGTCTTCCGCCTGGACGACGTGGCCGCCGTACCGCTCGATGCGGCCAGTGAGGTACGTCATCACGTCGGTCGCGGGCGTGATCGGGTAGCCGGCGTAGAAGCGGCAGCCGGCCGCGATGGCGCCCATGCCGATCGCTTCGTCGCCGTTGAGGAGGACGTAGTCCTCGTCGGTGGTCTCCAGCGAGTAGTCGAACTCGTGGTCGTACTCGTCGGCGACGTACGACTGGCCCGCGCGGGCCGCCTCCTTGTTGTTGTCGACGAGCTTCTGGCCCTTGTCCTTGAACCGCTTCTCCAGCGCCGAGTCGAGGTTCTCGATGGGGAACTCGGCCACCTCGCAGGCCGCGCCGAGCGCGACGACGTTCCGCATAATCGCGCCGCCGGCCTCCTCGGCCAGGCTCTTCAGCGGCACGTCGAGGCCGATCATCCCCTCGGGGATCTCGACGTCCTGCATCGTCGTCCGTTCGCCGTCGTAGATGATCACCGACCCCTCGTGGAGCTCGTCGAGGTTCTCCTCGATCGTCCGGGGGGTCAACGCGATGAGCACGTCGAGTCGGTCAACGACGCTCTGTACCTTGTCGACGGAGGTCCGCACCTTGTAGGCGGTGTAGCCGCCTCGTATCCGAGATGCGAAGTCCTTCGACGTGAACACGTGTCGACCCGCGCGGGAAAGCGCCTGTGCGAAGATCTTCCCCGTCGAGTCGATGCCGTCGCCGGCCTCTCCGCCGACAGCCCAGTTGAAATCCGCAGCCATGTGCTATGGGCAAGGTTCCGGCGGACTCATCAAAAGGCTTCTGGAAGGAGCCACCGAGGTGTATCTGGACGTACGTCTTCGATATCGCGAATATTGTCAGCTTTGAGCCCTATATACCTTGTAATAACGCATATAATTGGACGTTCGTTCACCAAAATCATCACGATCGACCCTTCGCGTCGGACCCGTTTTCGACGTTTGACGAACTGCGTCGGCCCCGTGCGCGGCGGACTTGTTCACGACGAGGTAGGCCAAGGCGTCGGGTATCCCCGCATCTGGCGTCCATGTGTCGGGTCGTCCCCACGCCGAGGCGGTCGGCCCTGCGGGCCGGTCACCGCAGCGGGGATCTGGGCCTCCCGTCCGAACCGGTTTCGACATGGGCAGGACCGACGGCGACGGGAAGGCGTTTGTGTCTGCCCCGCCGATCCGACGTATGGACACGACAGCGACGGTCGAGTCGGTGGAGCCGGTCGGCTCCGACACGTACGCCCTCCGCTTCCGCGCCCCCGAGGGGTTCGCGGCCGAACCCGGACAGTTCGTGAAGCTCGGCACCGAGATCGACGGCGAGTCGGTCGCGCGGTTCTACACCCTCTCGTCGCCCCGCGTCGGCGAGACGTTCGAGGTCACGGTCGGTATCGACCCCGACGAGGGCGGCGAGTTCTCGGCGTTCCTCTCCGGCGCCGAGGCGGGCACCGAGATGACGCTCTCCGGCCCCTTCGGCGACCAGCACTACGACGGCGAGCCACGCGCGGTCGTGATCGCGGGCGGCCCCGGGGTCGGCCCCGCGGTCGCCATCGCCGAGCGCGCGCTCGACGAGGACGCCGAGGCCGCCGTCGTCTACCGCGACGACGACGTGGCCCACGCCGATCGGATCGACGCCCTCCGCGAGCGCGGCGCCGCGGTCAGGCTGCTCGACGGCGATGCCCCCCTGACCGACGCCGTCGCCGACGTCCTCACCGGCGCCGACGGCGGGACCGTGTTCGTCTACGGGTTCGCCGACCTCGTCGCCGACGCGGAGGCCGCCATCAAGGCGGCGGGCGGCGACGCGGACGCCGCGAAGGTCGAGAACTTCGGGTAGGCGCGGCCGCAGGCCGGGCCGTCCGCGCTCGCGTCGGCGCCTCGGCCGATCTTCGCGGCGTCGCCGGCCGGCGCCGCCACGCTTTACACACCTCCCCCGCGAGGACCGGGTATGGACTACCGACGGCTCGGGAACACCGGGCTCAGCGTCTCGGAGCTCTGCTTCGGCACGTGGCGGTTCGGGCGCGAGACGAACGGCGTCGTGGAGACGGGTCGCGAGGAGTCACACGAGCTCCTCGACGCGGCCGCGGACCGCGGGATCAACTTCATCGACACGGCCAACGTCTACGGGACGCCGAACGGGAAAAGCGAGACGTACATCGGCGAGTGGCTCGCGGAGCGGGACCGCGAGGACTACGTGATCGCCTCGAAGGTGTACTTCCCATTCGACGGGCGCGGCGAGCCCGGACCCAACGACTCCGGGCTCGGCCGGAAACACATCCGCGCGCAGATCGAGGGGACCCTCGACCGGCTCGGCACGGACTACCTCGATATCTACTACATCCACCGCTGGGACGAGGACACCCCCATCGAGGAGACGATGCGCGCGCTCGACGAGCTGGTCGCCGAGGGAAAGGTCCACCACCTCGGCGCGTCGACGATGGCGGCGTGGCAACTGACGAAGGCGCAGTGGACCGCCGACGCCAACGGGTACGCGGGCTTCGACGTGGTCCAGCCACTCCACCACGCGGGCTACTACGAGGACGTGAAGGAGTACCTCGACGTCTGTATCGACCAAGACCTCGCGGTCTGCCCGTACTCTCCGCTCGCGGGCGGGTTCCTCACCGGGAAGTACGAGCGCGCCGACCCGGACGACCCCGAGCAGGTGATCGCGCCCGACGGCTCCCGGGCGAGCTTCGACGACCGGTTCGAGCGCTTCTATCTCTCCGAGCGCGGCTGGAAGGTGCTCGACGCGGTCCGCGATGTGGCCGACGAGTGGGACGCGACGCCCGCGCAGGTCGCGCTTGCGTGGCTCTCCGGCTGGGACGAGTTCACCTGCGTCCCCATCGTCGGCGCGCGGACGGTCGACCAGCTCGACGAGAACGTCGCGGCGGCCGACCTCCACCTCTCCGACGAGCAGTGGGACCGGATCATGGACGCGCGCTACGACCCGGACGGGAACCGCTGGGGCCACTGAGCAGTCGCCTCCCGTCCACAAGCGGCCGCTACTCGTCGAAGTCCGGCAGGTCGTCCGGCGCCTCGAAGTCGGCCTCCCAGTCGATGTACTCCTCCTTGAGCGTCTCGCAGACGATCTGCCCGAGCTCCGTGAGCCCCGCGTTGATCGCGGAGACGGTCCCCCACGAGTCGAGGTCCGGGTGGAGGTCGCGCTCCTTCCAGTCCTCTGGCAGCCCCGGCGCGTGGTAGCCGACCCGGTCGGCGAAGTCGTCCCAGAAGAAGTCGAACCGGGAGACTAACTCGAGGTCGAGCGCGATCTGCCAGTCCGCCGCGTCCATGTCGCTGCCCGCGGCCCACTGGTCGAACGCCTCCTCCCACGCGCCCTCGCGGAGGAGCGCTTCGAGGTCGTCGCGGCGGTACTCGCCGCCAGCCACCTCGGCGTCCTCGTACTCGTTCGGGTCGACGGCGGCGAGTTCGGGAGGCTCCGGCAGGTCGACGTCGAGTGACATGGTCCGTAGTGGGTGCCGACGGGCCAAAACGCTACGGGAACGGAGCGCGGCGAGGCGGCCGCCCCCCGCGTCCGCTCCGATCCGGTCCTTTTACCGCGGTTCCGTTCCGAGGTCGGGTATGAACCTCCGCGCCGTCTCGCGTCGGGTCGGGATCGCCGCCGCGGTCGTCACCGTCGTCGCGCTCGTCGCGCCGTACGCGATCATCACGGGGCCGGAGTACGCGTCGCAGCTCGCGTCCTACTACGCCTCCGGGGCCGTCGGCTGGAGCGGGATCGCGCTGTTCGCGCTGCTCGCCGCGGTCGTTATCGCCTCGGTCGAGCAGGGGAACGTCGACCCGGGGACGCTCGCGGGCGTGGCAATCGTCCTCGGGCTCGCGACGACGGCGAGCGCGGCGACGTGGGCGCTCGCGGTCCAACCGACCGCCGTGTTCCGCGACCACCTCTGGCTGGTGTGGCACGCGCCCGCCGTCGTCGCGCTCTCCGTCCCGCTGCCGCTCTCCGCGGCGGTGTACGTCCGAGCGGTGTTATCGTAGCCGAGACGCCGGAACGCGCGGGACGCCTCTTTTCCGACGCGCGCTCGCCGCCCGCGTCGCCGTCGGCCGGCGAACGAAAGGCCCTTATGCCGCACCCGAATATCGTCGAACGGACTAGGTCGGGCGGTTAGGCCCCGCTCGTTACCCGTGAGGCAGTCTTCAGCGGGGACCGAACAGCGGGCACGTCCGGTCAGACCGGCACGGGCCCCGAGAGCCAACGTGGAAGCCTCGTCCGCCGGGGACAGCGGTCCGTGGCGCCCGCTCGCAGGAGCGGTCCGTCGCGGTTCGTCGGCAATATTGGGTCAGGCGCGGAAGCGAGCAGCCCACCGCCGGACGCCAGTCGCTCGTCGGGTCGCGGGGTGGAGGAGGCAATCGGGATACCCCGTGACGGAACGCCGGGCTACCCCGCCTGTCCGCCATTCATACGCTGATTCGTTCGACGAGTGGTGATGCTGTGACGCTACGGTCGCCGGTGTGAGCGTCGACGCCGCGAGCGTTTACTTATACGTAAAATCACCCTCATCCGGGCTCCAGTTATACGCAATTGACGCCGCCACGCTGAGCAACCTCGAACACCCAGCCGCTCGGCTGTCTGACGATACCATTTATGAATTATCGATCGAAACGACCACCACCGAAGCCCCAGCCGCGAGCCCCGCCCCGCACAGCGACCGCGCCTCACACCTCCCCAGCCTCGTCGGCGGTCCTCCGCTCCGCTCCGGACCACCGACTCCCTCGCGCGTGCTCCTCGCGTCCTTCGGACGCTCGGAGGCACGCGCCACAGCGGCCACAAAAAACCAGTCCCGCGGCTCAGCGACCGGTGTCGTACTTGTACGTCGCCGAGTCGGGGTCGATCCCGAAGTCCTCCGCCGACTCCTCCGGCTCGTCGTCGCCCGTCGGCTCGGCGTCCTTGAACGCCCGCCGGAACCGGTCCGCCATCTCGAACGCGTCGACGGTCAGTTCGAGGCCGACGACCCCGCCGCCGAGGAACTCGCGCTTCTCGGTGAGGCGGTCCGAGAGGGCCGGCGGGAGGTCGTCGGTGTCGACGCGCTCGAAGCCGAACTGCGTCAGGTACTCCGGCTGGTCGGTGAGTACGTACACCGTCTCGAACCCGTCCGCGGCCGCGGTGTCGACGAGGCGCTCCACGACGTGCGCCCCGACGCCGCGGTCGCGCCACTCGGGGAGGACGCCGATGCCGGTGAGCTCGATCCGGTTTTCCTCGTCCTCGTCGCCGCGGTGGAGGCGGAGCCGACCGAACCCGGCCCGGTCGCCCGACTCCTCGTCGACCGCGATCACGTAGTCCCGCGACCGGAAGGCGACGTCGTCGAGCCCCAGCTGCTCGATCGCGTCCAACAACCACGCCTCGTCACGGTTTTTGGCGTCGCGGACGTACATAGACGGCTGTACGAGGGCGGAGGTGAAAAGCGGTTCCCCGGCCCGATCGTCCGCCGTCATCGCGTCGCTTTTGCCCGCCGGCCGCCGACCCGACGCGTATGGAATTCGCCGCGCTGGCTGAGCGGGCGGAACGGGTGGCCGCGCACGACGGCGACATCGAGACGACCCTCGCGGTCGCCGACCTGCTCGCGGACGCCGGCGACGGCGGCGCGAACCACGGGTCGACCGACGACCTCCCGGTCGTCGTCCGGTTCCTCCTCGGTCGTGTCTTCCCCGCCCACGACACCCGTACGCTCGACGTCGGGCCCGCGCTCTGCCGCGAGGCGATCGCCCGCGCCGCGGGCCCGAACGTCGACGCCGCCGACGTCGAGGACCGCCTCGCCGAGCGGGGCGAGATCGGTGCGGTCGCGGCCGCGTACGACTTCGGCGGCCAGCGGGGCCTCGCCGCGTTCGGCTCCGGTCGCGACGCGCTCACGGTGGCCGCGCTCGACGAGGAACTCCGCAACCTCGCGGCCGCGAGCGGCGACGGCAGCGAGTCGCGCAAACGCGACGCCCTGTTCGGGCTGTTCACCCGCTGTTCGCCGAGCGAGGCGGCTTTCCTCGCCCGCCTTGTCCTCGGCGAGATGCGGCTCGGCGTCGGCGAGGGAACCGTCCGGGACGCGATCGCGGAGGCGTTCCTGACCTCCGAGACGGCCCACGACGGCGCCGAGTCCGGGGACGACGATGACGGCCCCGCCGACGGCGACGGTCCCGAACTCACCGCGCCCGACGACGCGGTCGCGGCCGTCGAGCGCGCGCTTCAGGTGACGAACGACTACGGGCGGGTCGCCGTCCGCGCCCGCGACGAGGGAATCGCGGGGCTCCGCGAGGAGTCGCTGCGCGTCGGCCGCCCGGTCCAGGCGATGCTCGCGCAGGCGGGCACCGCGACCGACGCGCTCGACGCGTTCGGCGAGGTCGCCGTCGAGACGAAGTTCGACGGGGCTCGCGTTCAGGTTCACTACGCGCCGCACGGAGCCGAGGCGGACGACGGCGTGCCGGACGGCGACGCGCCGGGCGGCGAGGGCACCGCGCTCGGTCCACGGCTCTACTCGCGGAACATGGACGACGTGACGGACGCGCTCCCCGAGATCGTCGAGTTCGTCGCCGACCGCGTCGACGCGCCCGTCATCCTCGACGGCGAGGTCGTCGCGGTCGACGACGACGGCGACCCGCTCCCGTTTCAGGAGGTGCTGCGGCGGTTCCGGCGAAAACACGACATCGACCGGATGCGCGAGGCGGTCTCCCTGCGGCTCCACGCGTTCGACTGCCTCCACGCCGACGGCGACGACTTACTCGACGAACCCCTCACCGCGCGCCACGAGCGGCTCCACGAGTTCCTCCCGGACGCAGCCGCGGATCTCACCGTCGCCGCGGACACGGACTCGATCGCGGCCGAGGAGCGGGCCGCGCTCGACGCGGGCCACGAAGGCGTCATGCTGAAGAACCCCGACGCGGCGTACACTCCCGGCGACCGCGGGCGCGACTGGCTGAAGCGAAAGCCCGACGTGGAGACGCTCGACGCCGTCGTCGTCGGGGCCGAGTGGGGCGAGGGGCGCCGTGCGGAGCTGTTCGGCACGTTCCTGCTCGCGGTCCGCGAGGGGGACGAGTCCGCGGCGCAGAACGCCGGGAACGACGCGGCCGACCGCGACGCCGGCGGCCGCGACGCCGACGACCCCGCGCCACCGGGGTACGCCACGGTCGGCAAGGTGGCGACGGGGATCACCGACGAGACGCTCGCGGACCTCACGGAGCGGTTGGAGCCGCACGTCGTCGACGAGACGGGGACGACGGTCTCGTTCGACCCCGAACTGGTGGTCGAGGTCGGCTACGAGGAGATCCAGACCTCGCCGACGTACTCCGCAGGCTACGCGCTCCGGTTCCCCCGCTTCGTCGGCGTCCGCGAAGACAAGGGGGTCGACGACGCCGACTCGCTCGCCCGCGTCCGTCGGTTCGCCGGCGACGACTGACGTTCCGACACGCGAAACTCCTTGACGGTCCGGTTCGTAGGGTAACACATGCCAGGCCCGCTCGGCGACGCGACGCGGCGAGACCTCACCGACGCGGCCGTCGAGCGACTCGCGGCGGCGGGGTTCGAGGTCGACCGCCCGGAGACGGGCGCCGAGCCGCCGGCGGTCGCGACCCGCGGCGACGACCGGTTGGCGGTGGAGCCGCTCGCAGCGGACGACGCGACGCCGATCGTGATCGCCTCGCGGCTCGGCCACGCGCTCGACCGGGGCCGCCGCGCGCTGTTCGTCGCCCGCGACGCCGACACCGCGGCGGCCGTGCGCGACCTCCTCGCCGACCCGCCGCTGCTCGCCGAGCGGACCGACGGTCGACGAACCTTCCACCTCGGCCCGGACCGGGTCCCGGTCTCGGGCGGCGGCTACGCCTGCGTCCGCGCCGACGGCCTCGGCCATCCGACGTTCGGCTGGCGCGAGACGGACACGCCCCTCGGCCCGGTGACGGCCCGCTCGGACGTCGACGCCGCCGCGGTCGACGACGAAGGGCGACCCGTCGTCCCCCGGCTCCTCTGCGAGGTCGACGGCGAGGCGGTCGCCGTCCTCGCCGGCGTCGATAGCCTCCAGACCCCGCCGGACGAGGCGTTCCCGTTCGCGTACCGCCGCGATCCGGACGACAAGCGGTTCCGCGTCCGGCGGGGAGGCGACGGGACGGTCGTCGAGACGGTCAGCGGGTTCGCGGCGCTGCGCGAGGCCGGATACGTTCCGATTCCGATGCCGCTCGTTCCCGAGCACGCGCTAGGGCGGTCGATCGACGACGAGACGCTCACGGCGGCGTGGGACCTGCTCGTGATCGGTGAGGGCGAATCGGTCGACGACGGCTCGGTCGACGACGGGGCGATCGGCGACACGGCCCTCGACGCCGACCGCGACCGATAGCCACCCTCAAGACGAGCGCGCCCGCAGACGGTAACATGACGGTCCGCTACGAGGAGTTCTCGGTGGAGTGGCTCGGCTACGCGACGGCGCGGCTGGAGACGGACGGGGGGCCGGTGGCCTACACCGACCCCGGCCGGTACGGCGTCCTCGACGACTACTGGGCGCGCGACGGCGACCTCGTCGTCGTCACCCACGACCACCACTACGACAGCGACGGGATCCGGTCTGTCGCGAGCGAGGACGCGACGCTCGTGATCTACGACGGGGTCGACCCCGCCGGCATCGACCGCGACGTGGAGCCGATCGACGCGCTCGCGGAAGAGTACGAGGTCGTCCGCGTCGGCGAGGAAGACCGCGTCGACGTCGAGACGCCCGCCGGCGAGGTACGGGTCTGGCCCGTCCCGGCACACAACGATCCGGAGGGGCCGAACGCGGACGCCGACGGCTCGGTCGCGCACCCGCCCGGGTTCGGCTGCGGCTTCCTCCTGTCGCTCGGCGGGCGCACCGTCTTCTGGCCCGGCGACTCGGACGCGCTCGACGGGTTCGCCGAGCTCGACGTCTCCGTCTTCCTCGCGAACATCGGCGGGGGCGGCATCGTCTCGGACCCCCGCGAGGCGGCGGACCTGGCCGAGGCGATGGACCCCGACCTCGTCGTCCCGATCCACTACGACACGTTCGACCTGCTGGAAGCCGACGGCGAGGCGTTCGCCGGGGACGTGGCGAGCCGGTCGATACCGGTCGCGCTCGACGCGCGCTCGGCGAACCAGTAGTCGGACCGGGCGGACGGATACCCGAATCTGACGGACTGATTGCCGAACCGGACGGCGCGAACCTCTCGGCCGGTGGCCTTTTTACTCCGCCGCGTCCTTCCCCGGTCGCATGACCACCGAGTCCGCGCTGGCCGACGGGGTCCGGGAGGCGCTTTCGGTCGACGCCGAGGCGTTCGCCGAGCGCGCGGCCGAGGAGGCCGAGATCGTCAAACAGGAGCTACGCGACGGCTCCTTCGACAACCACCAGTCGATCGTCGGCTTCGAGTACGAGTTCTACGCGGTCGGCGACGGCCGGTGGAGCGAGGAGTCCCGGGCCGGCGAGTACGCGCTGATGCGCGTGCCGCGCCGCCTCTTGGAGCTGATGGGCTTCGAGAAGGAGCTGGGGCTCCACAACGCCGAGATGTCCACGAGCCCGCAGCCCCTCTCCGACCACGGGCTCCGCGCCCAGCTCGCCGAGGTCCGCGCCCGTCTGGAGGCCGCAGAGAACACCGCGGGCGTCGAGGGGATGCGCCTCGTCTCCGACGGCCTCTGGACTATCCCGCCGGCGGGCGAGACCGCGGAGGGATACCTCACCGACAGCGTCGCTGTCGACGGCGTGGTGGTCGCGGTCAACATGAGCGACGCGGTCCGGTACCACGCGATGGCGAACTCGCGCCGAGACGACCTGAACGCCACCGACTCGAACGGGGGCGCCGCGACCGACGCCGAGGAAGAGCCGGTCGTCACCCTCGACGCGCCGGGCGTGTCGCTGGCGGCGGAGACGGTGATGCCCGAGAGCCTCATCACGTCGATCCAGCCCCACTATCAGGTGGCGCACGCCGAGACGCTGCCGCGGCACTTCCGGTACGCGCTTCGGATCGCCGGCCCCCTGCTGGCGCTCGGCGTCAACTCGCCGTTCTTCCCGCCGGCGCTGTACGACGACGGCTGGGACGGCGAGCGTGTCCTCGCCGAGGGGGCGACGGAGAACCGGGTCCACGTCTTCGAGTCCGTCCTCAACGCGCGGACCGACGCCGACAAGGTCCGGTTCCCCCGGGAGTTCCGCGACGTCGAGACAGCGGTCGACCGCATCGCGGCCGACGAGACGCTCATCCCGATGCCGGACCCGGGCGGCAGCGATCGCTTCGACGACGACTTCGCGACGTTCCGGACGAAACACGGCAGCTACTGGCGTTGGGTTCGCCCCGTCTTCGAGGGGGCGAGCCGCTCGGCCGCGAACGCCCGGATCGAGTTCCGGCCGATCCCCGGCCAGCCCACGGTCCGCGACTCCATCGCGTTTCAGGCGGCCTTCGCCGGGCTGATGCAGGCGCTCGCCCAGCACGAACACCCCGTCATCGGCCTCGAGTGGGAGACCGCGCGCGACAACTTCTACGCCGCCGTCGCCGACGGGCTCGACGCCGACATGGAGTGGATCGACCGCGATGGCCACCGGACGACCGACTCGGACGCGATGTACGCGGACCTCCTCGATCACGCGGAGGCCGGGCTCCGGACCGCCGGCTGCGCGGACGACGAGGCCGCGAAATGGATCGCGCCACTGCGGTGGCGCGTCGCGAACCGCACGACTCCGGCGAGCTGGAAGCGGGACCGCGTCCGCGCCCGACTCGACGACGGCGACGACTTTGCGACCGCGGTGGTCGACACCCAGCGCGAGTACATCCGCCAGCAGGCCGACGCCCTCATCGACGGCGGCTTCTCGGCGTGGACGGACGGGGAGTGACCGCCCCCGTGGTCGCCCGGCGACGCGGGAGCCGGACGGCGCGACCGCGACACAGTACAGTTATCGGTCCGCCGCGTCACGCGGCCGTATGGACGAGCTGATCGCCGCGGCGCGCGAAGCCCTCGACGCCGCCCACGTCCCCTACTCCGAGTACCGCGTCGGCGCCGCGCTCCGGACCGCCGACGGCACCGTCTACACCGGCTGTAACATCGAGAACGCGAACTACTCCAACAGCCTCCACGCCGAGGAGGTTGCGCTCGCGGAGGCGGTGAAGAACGGGCACCGCGAGTTCGACCGGATCGCGGTCTCGTCGGGCGTCCGCGACGGGGTCACCCCCTGCGGGATGTGCCGGCAGACGCTCGCGGAGTTCGCGGCCGACGACCTCGTCGTCGCCTGCGACGAGGGCGACGACGCGGTCACGGAGTACACGCTCGGGGAACTGCTCCCGAACACGATCAACGAGGGCACGCTCGACGACGCGAGAGAGGACTGACGCGAGGGAGGACCGACGCGAGAGAGGACTAGATCGGCGGGAGACCCGTCCGGCCGAGACGGAACTACTTTTAAACGGCTCGCCGAAGGGCGGAGACATGACCGACGACAGCGAGGACCCCAACGACGAGGCCGGATACCACGTCGAGGCCGCGCCCGACGACGTCGCGGACGCGGTCCTCCTTCCCGGTAACCCCGAGCGCGTCGACAAGATCACCGCGCTGTGGGGCGACCACGAGGAGGTCGCGCGCCACCGCGAGTACCGCACCGCGACCGGCAGCTACGACGGCGCCCCGATCTCGGTCACCTCAACCGGGATCGGCTCCCCCTCGGCCGCCATCGCCGTCGAGGAGCTCGCGCGCGTCGGCGTCGACACGTTCATCCGCGTCGGCTCCTGCGGCGCGATCCAGCCGGAGATGGACGTCGGCGACCTCGTCATCACCACCGGCGGCGTCCGGCAGGAGGGGACGAGCGACGAGTACGTGCGCGAGGACTACCCGGCGAGCGCCGACGGCGAGGTGGTCTCCGCCCTGGTCGCGGCCGCCGAGCGGCTCGGTCACGACTACCACACGGGCGTCACGATGAGCGCCGACTCCTTCTACGCCGGACAGGGGCGACCCGGGTTTGAGGGGTTCGAGGCCGCCGGCTCCGACGAGCTCGTCGCGGAGCTTCAGGACGCGAACGTGAAGAACATCGAGATGGAGGCGTCGGCCATCCTCACGGTCGCAAACGTGTACGGGCTCCGCGCCGGCGCGGTCTGCTCGGTGTACGCCAACCGCGTGACCGGCGAGTTCCGGACCGAGGGCGAGTCGCGCGCGGCCGAGACCGCGAGCCTCGCGGTGAAGCTCCTCACGCGGATGGACGAGGTGAAACGCGAGGCGGGCGCGGACCGCTGGCACGCCGGCCTCTCGCTGTAGCGGGCGCTCCGGCCGTCACGCTGCTCGCTGCCGGGCGCGGGCGTTCCAAAGCGACTTTACCCACGGACCGCGGAGCGGCAGGCATGAGTACACAGGTCGTGGTCGTCGGCTCCGGGTACGCCGGCGCAGGGGCGGTGAAGGCGTTCGAAGACGAGGTCGGCGAGGGCGAGGCCGAGCTCACGTGGATCTCGGAACACGACTATCACCTCGTTCTCCACGAGGCCCACCGCGCGATCCGGAACCCCGCGGTCGAAGACAAGATCACGATCCCCGTCGACGAGATCAAGTCCCCCGAGTCCGACTTCGTCCAGGGCCGGGTCGTCGACGTCGACACCGACGAGCGCGCCGTCGAGACCGACGACGGCACGACCGTCGACTACGACTACCTCCTCCTCGCGGTCGGCTCCACGACCGCCTTCTTCGGCATCGAGGGGCTGAAGGAGAACGCCCACCAGCTGAAGGGGCTCGACGACGCGAAGGCGATCCACGAGGACGTCCGCGAGGCGGCCGCCGACGCGACCCGCTCGGACCCGGCGCAGGTCGTCGTCGGCGGCGCCGGCCTCTCCGGCATCCAGACGGCCGGTGAGATCGCCGAGTACCGCGACAAGCACCGCGCCCCGCTTGAGATCAAACTGGTCGAGGGGCTCGACGAGGTGTTCCCCGGCAACGACCCGCAGATCCAGGGGGCGCTCCGCCAGCGGCTGGAGGACGCCGACATCGAGATCCTCACCGGCGACTTCATCTCGGAGGCCGACGAGGGGGCTGTCTACCTCGGTGGCGGCGAGGACGAGGAGCCGGAAGAGCTCGGCTACGACGTGCTGATCTGGACCGGCGGCATCACGGGCCAGCCCGAACTGGACAACGTCGAGGTCGAGAAGGACGACCGCTCGAACCGCGTCCACGCCGGCTCCGACTTCAGCACCAGCGACGACCGCGTGTTCGCCATCGGCGACACCGCCCTCGTCGAGCAGGGCGACGACGACGTGGCCCCGCCGACCGCGCAGGCCGCCTGGCAGGCCGCGGAGGTCGCGGGCGCGAACCTCGCCCGCGCCGCCCGCGGCGCGCCGCTCCGCTCGTGGACCCACGAGGACAAGGGGACGGTCATCTCGGTCGGTGAGGAGGCGGTCGCTCACGACGTGATGGGGATGCCGATCAAGACGTTCGGCGGCACGCCCGCGAAGCTGCTGAAGAAGGGCATCGCCACGCGCTGGATCGCCAAGGTCTCCTCCGCGAGCCGCGGCGTCAGCGCGTTCGGCGACATGTGAGATCGGCCGACGCGCGGTAGCGACGCAACTCTCGGCTTTCGATCCTCGGCTCGGGTCGGCCACGACTCAAACGCTGTTCTCCGTCGAACGACCTCCACGGCGCAACGAAACAGCGGCTCTCGCAGTCAGTGTTCGGCCGGCTCGTCGGGGGCTCGCATATCGTCGATCCGCAAGATGAGAATGTTCGCGGTGTCGTCTTTCCCGTCGACCGTCCCGTCGATGACGAGCTTGGAGAGCGGCGTCGGCCCCACGGCGACGCTGTCGCCCTCGTGGAAGTCGCGGACCGAACCCTGAACGTGGATCTCGGCGCGGCACAGCTCGGGGTGGTGGACGCTGGAGAGGTCGATCCCGTCGACGTTGACCCCCTCGACCTCCTCGCCCTCGTGGTAGATCGGGACGTTCGCGGGCTCGTCCATGCGCTGGATGTCGAGCGCCTCGTACGCGTTCGAGGTGGGTTTGTAGCCGCCCTTCGGGCCGGGTACCCCCTCGACCAACTGGAGGGCCTTGAGGCTCTGCATCTGGTTCCGGATCGTCCCGGGGTTGCGGTCGACTTCCTCGGCGATCGCCTCGCCTTTCACGGCGTCCTCTCGTTCCCCGTACAGGTTGATGAGGGCCGAGAGGATGCTTTTCTGGCTCGAAGTGAGCTCGATCGATGACATGGTGCGGAATACACCGCGCCCCCGCTTAAATGCGGTGGAACCCATTTATAAACGATCGTGTGGAATCGTCTCGGCGGCCGGAGACCGTCGGTTCGGGCCGGTTCGGCTCACCCGCCGCGTAGCCGCTTCATCCGCACGTACGCGAGCGGGCTCGACAGCGCGACGACGACGCCGACGCCGATCAGCGCGACGCCGAAGTCGACGGCGACGAACGAGACCGCGGCGCCGACGAGCCCGATCGCCGCGCCGGTGAACGCGACCGCGATGGTCGCGCCGATCGGCTCGATGTCGCCGGGGTCGACCGAGCGGGGATCGGGACTGCTCATGGGCGTCCGTGGCGGCCCGGGCGCAAAACGCTGTCCGATCCGGTCGGTCGGATTCGCTCGGACCGCGGTCGGGCGGATCCCGCCCCGTCGGCTCGACCCGGCCGCCGATCCCCACCATTCAAGCGCCGCGGCGTCGCGTAGCCGGTATGACCACGGTCAGGATCATCGGCGCGCCGACAGACTACGGGGCGAACCGACGCGGAGTCGACATGGGACCGTCGGCGATCCGGTACGGCGGGCTCGCCGACCAGCTCGCCGGCGCCGGCGTCGAGACCGTCGACGCGGGCGACCTCCACGTCCCCCGGGCCGAGGAGCGCGACCCGGACGCGGACGCGCCGAGCGAGGGGGAAGCGAAGTTCATCCGCGAGACGGAAGCGGTCTGCCGGCGGCTCGGCGACGAGGTCGCCGCGACGCTCGCCGACGGCGAGGTGCCGCTGGCGCTCGGCGGCGACCACTCCATCGCCATCGGGAGCCTCTCCGGGTCCGCGCGCGACGCGGACGTCGGCGCCGTGTGGTTCGACGCGCACGCGGACCTCAACACGCCCGCGACGACGCCCTCTGGCAATGTCCACGGGATGCCCCTGGCGGCGGCGCTCGGGATCGGCGAGTTCGCGGACACCGAGTGGGCGAACGCGCCGGGGCTCTCGCCGGAGAACGTCGCCTTGGTCGGGCTCCGCTCGGTCGACGGGGCGGAGGCGGAGCTGATCCGCGACCGCGGCTTCGCGGCGTACACGATGTCGGACATCGACGAGCGGGGGATCACGGCTGTCACGGAGGAGGCGCTCGAGGTCGCGTCCGCGGGCGTCGACGGGATCCACGTCAGCCTCGATCTGGACTGGCTCGACCCCAACGCCGCGCCCGGCGTCGGGACGCCCGTCCGCGGCGGCGTCACCTACCGCGAGGCGCACAGCGCGATGGAGATCGTCGACGAGACTGACGCGCTCCGGTCGATGGAGATCGTCGAGGTGAACCCGACCTTGGACCAGCACAACGAGACGGCTGAGCTCGCGACTGAGCTGGCGGCGAGCGCGTTCGGGAAGCGCGTCTTGTACTGAGAGGCCGGGGTCAGACGCCTCGGTCGAGCTGTTCGACGACCTGCTGGAGGTCCGCCTCGGACTCGACCTCGCCTTTGATCTCCTCGCGGCGGCGCACCGCAGCCGAGTCGGCGTCGTACGCGCGGACGAACTCGGCGCGGGTGTGCTCGTCGAACGCGTGCCGGATCGCGAAGTAGCCGTCGGGGACGATCGTGCCGCACACCTTACACTCGTGGCGCTGGTGGTCGTTCGTCTGGTGGACGATCGCCGCCTCCACGTCGTCGAAGGCGGCGTCGCAGTCGCCGATGCCGCACGTCCAGCGAGGGGCCATACCCGGACTCTCGCCCGAGGGGGATTAACGGTTTCCCAACTCGGCGCGGGCGCGCCGGGGGGTCGACGGGGGTCGGCACCGCGGGTTCACCCCCGCGGTCGCGGCACCGTCGTCGTCGAACGATACCCATTTGCGCGGGCGCGACGACCGTGCGACCGTGACCCGATCGAGAACGCGCGTCGACGCCCACGTCAAGATACTCGACGACGAGGTCGTCGCCCGGGCGAAGGCGCGCGACATCGACGCGCTCGTGTACGCGCCGCACTTCACGCGCCTCCCGACGATCAGCGAGCGTGCGGCCCGGTACACCGACGACGAGCTGACCGTCGTCCCCGCCCGCGAGGTGTTCACCGGCGACTGGGGGAACCGGCGACACCTCCTCGTCCTCGGACTCTCCGATCCCGTCCCCGACTACATCACCTTCGAGGGAGCGATGGCCGAGTTCGAGCGGCAGGACGCGGCCGTCCTCGTCCCGCACCCCGGGTTCGCCACTATCTCGCTCACGCGACCCGAAGTCGACGCGCACGCCGCCCGGATCGACGCGGTCGAGACGTACAACACCAAGCTGCTCCCCCACCAGAACGCGCGCGCCCGCCGGACCGCGACGGAGACCGGCTGCGCCGGGTTCGGATCCTCGTACGCCCACCTCCCCGGCACGGTCGGCGAGGCGTGGACGGCCTTCGAGGGCGACCTCGACGACGCCGAGGCGGTCGCCGACGCCTTCCGCGAGCGACGCCCCCGAACGGTGATCCACCGCGGCGGACTGGGCCACCGGCTCCGCGGGCTCGTGGAGTTCGCGCACCTCGGCTACGAGAACACGTGGACGAAGCTCGACCGAATGTTCCTCTCCGGTAACGAGCCGACCCTCCCGTCGAACGTCGCATACGAGGGGCGATTCGACGACGTGAGCGTCTACGAATAGCGGCCGTGCGAGCGTCTCGGGGCGGCCCGGATCCCGATCGGCTTCCCGGTCAGAGCCCGAAGCCCGCCGCGGCCTCCGACGCCGCGGACAGGTCCAGGTCGAGGCTGACGACGTAGGTGTGAATCGCCCAGAATGCCGTCAGCTCGACCCCGGTGATGACCACCGTGACGAGGTCGGCGTACTTGCTGCTCGTCGTCACGCCGCTCGGCATTCCGAACTCACGGTCCGAGAACGGGTGGAACAGCGCGATGCCGCGTCGGCTGCCGACCACGTCGAGGACGTAGTGGGTCAACACGCCGATCCACACGTACTGGAGGTTGCCGAAGACGATCGGATACGCGAGGAACACCGCGAGCACGGGGAGGCTGTGGAGCGTCTTCCGGTGACGGCCGAAGGCGGTGTCCACGTCGGGGAACAGCGCCCCCAACACGACGGGGACGGTGATCTCGGCGACGGTCGTCGCGGTCGCCGCGTCGAGACCCGGTTCGACGATGAAGCCGAGCCCCAGGGCGAGCAGCAGGCCGTTGAGGACGTGGCCGCGTTTGTTCATGTCTCTGCGTGTGCGGGTCGGCAGGTCAAACCACCGGATCCGGGCGGCGTACCCGGAGAGGATCGCACCGCCTCGCCGTCGACCGGGGTCCACTCACGAGCCGAAACGCTCACGGGCCGAAAGAGCCACGGCGGGCGCGTCCGACCCGACCGTATGGAGTACGAGGAGCCGAAGTTCTTCCACGTGATGCAGTACGCCGCGGCCGCCGACGGCGACGTCATCGACATGGTGAGCGGCAACCCCGACTGGGAGCCGCCCGCCGCGCTCCGAGAGGCCCTCCGCGAGTACGCCAACCTCCCGCCAGCCGACTTCCAGTACCCGCCGAGCGACGGGCTCCGAGAGCTCCGCGGGGCGATCGCCGAGCGCCGGGGCGTCGATCCCGAGCGCGTGGTCGTCACCAACGGCACCGGCGAGGCGAACTACCTCGCGATGGCCCGGGCGCTGGACCGCGACGCTGGTGACGAGGTGCTCCTGATGGACCCGGTGTACCCGTACTACCCCGGGAAGACGCACCTGCTCGGCGGGGAGCCGACGCTCGTGCCCACGGCGCGCGACGGCGGGCTCGACGTCGACGCGATCCGCGAGGCGGCGAGCGAGGACACGGCACTCGTCGTCCTCAACACGCCGAACAACCCGACCGGCGCCGTCTACGACCTCGACGCGGTCCGCGAGGTCGTCGAAATCGCGGCGGCCGTCGACGCGCTCGTCGTCGTCGACGAGGTGTACGACCGGTTCGATCTCACCGGCTCGTTCGAGTCGGCGCTGACGCTGGACTCCGAGCGCGTCATCGTCACGAGCGGCTTCTCGAAGTCGATGGCCATCACGGGCTTCCGCGTCGGGTACGGGGTGTTCCCCGAGGCGCACGTCGGCGACGCGAGGACCCGACACATGCTCGTCAACGTCACCGGGGCGCGCCCCTCTCAGTACGCGGTGTACCACGCGCTCGAAGAGACGCCGTCCGACTACTACGCCGCGTCGCGCGACCTGCTCGCTGACCGCGTCGACGCGTTCGCCGCCGCCCTCGACGCGGCGGGCGCGGAGTACGGCCGCCCGGAGGGCGCCTTCTACGTCCTCGCGCGCTTCGACGGGTTCCCCGGCACGATGGCGAACGTCAAGCGCCTGATCGATGAGGCCGGCGTCGCCGGGATGCCGGGCGAGGCGTTCGGCACCGCCCGCGACGAGTGGATCCGGTTCGCGCTGGTGACGCCCCGAGCGACCGAGGCGGCTGAGCGGCTCGCGGACTACTTCGACGGCGGCCCCGCCGACGCGGGCTGAACCGTTCCCACGACTCCGCCGTATTCAAATACGCGCGCGCAGACCAACGCGTATGGAGCAGATCGACGACCAGTACGCGCCCGCGGACGTCGAGACCGCGGTCGACGAGTACTGGGACGACCACGACGCCTACGAGGCGGCGAAGGAGGCGCACGCCGACGATCCGCCGTTCTTCTTCGTGGACGGCCCGCCGTACACCTCCGGGCAGATGCACCTCGGGACCGCCTGGAACAAGACGCTGAAAGACGCCGTCATCCGGTACAAGCGGATGACCGGCCACCGCGTCACCGACCGCCCGGGATACGACATGCACGGGCTCCCGATCGAGGTGAAAGTCGAGGAGGAGCTCGGCTTCGAGAACAAGCGGGACATCGAGGAGTACGGCATGGAGCCGTTCATCGAGAAGTGTAAGGAGTTCGCCCTGGAGAACCGGGCGGCGATGGACGAGGACTTCAAATCCATCGGCGCGTGGATGGACTGGGACGACCCGTACGAGACCATCTCGCCGGAGTACATGGAGGCCGCCTGGTGGGCGTTCTCCGAGGTCGCCGACAACGGGCTCGTCGAGCAGGGGAAGCGGTCCATCTCGCAGTGCCCGCGCTGCGAGACCGGGCTCGCCAACAACGAGGTCGAGTACGAGGACGTCGAGGACCCCTCCATCTACGTGAAGTTCCCGCTCGCCGACCGCGAGGGGAGCCTCGTCATCTGGACGACGACGCCGTGGACCATCCCCGCGAACACCTTCGTCGCCGTCGACGAGGACCTCACCTACAACGCGGTCCGCGCGGAGAAGGACGGCGAGGAGGAGCTCCTCTACGTCGCCGCCGAGTGCGTCGAGGACGTACTCGGGGAGGGCCGCTACGAGGAGTACGCGGTCGAGGCGGAGCTGACCGGCGACGAACTCGTCGGCTGGGCGTACGACCACCCGCTCGCCGACCACGTTGCCGACTACCCCGACTTCGAGGGCGCCGGACAGGTGTACGCGGCCGACTACGTGGAGGCCGACCGCACCGGCCTGGTCCACTCCGCGCCGGGCCACGGTGAAGAGGACTTCCACCGCGGCACCGAACTCGGGCTCGACATCCACTGTCCCGTCGGTCCGAACGGCGAGTTCGAGGCGGCGGCGGGCGAGTACGCCGGCCAGTTCGTGCGCGACGCGAACGACGACATCATCGAGGACCTCGTCGCCGACGGCCACATGCTCGCGCACGGCACCGTCGACCACAGCTACGGCCACTGCTGGCGCTGTGACACCGGGATCATCCAGCTGGTCACCGACCAGTGGTTCATCTCGATCACGGACGTGAAAGACGACCTCCTCGACAACATGGAGGAGTCGGAGTGGCACCCCGACTGGGCCCGGGACAACCGGTTCCGCGACTTCATCGAGGACGCGCCCGACTGGAACGTCTCGCGCCAGCGCTACTGGGGCGTCCCGATCCCGATCTGGGTCCCGGAGGACGCCGAGCCGGGGAACCTCGACGAGGACATGATCGTGGTCGGCACCCGCGAGGAGCTCGCCGACCGCGTCGAGGAGGATATCGATCCCGACTCGATCGACCTCCACCGCCCCGCCGTCGACGGCCTCACGATCGTCGAGGACGGGACGACCTACCGCCGCGTCGAAGACGTGTTCGACGTGTGGCTCGACTCCTCGGTCGCCTCGTGGGGCACGCTCGGCTACCCGAGCGACGAGACCGCCCACGAGGAGCTGTGGCCCGCCGACCTCATCATCGAGGCGCACGACCAGACCCGCGGCTGGTTCTGGTCGCAGCTCGGTATGGGGACGGCCGCGGTCGATCAGATCCCCTACGAGGAGGTGCTGATGCACGGCTTCGCCAACGACGAGGACGGCCGAAAGATGTCGAAGTCGGTCGGCAACATCGTCACGCCGGAGGAGGCCATCGAGCGCGCCGGCCGCGACCCGCTCCGCACCTACCTGCTCAGCCACGACCAGCAGGGCGTCGACCTCGCGTTCGAGTGGGACGGGCTCGGCGAGATCCAGGGCAAGCTCAACATCCTCTGGAACGTGTTCCGGTTCCCCCTCGAGTACATGGAGCTCGACGGCTACGACCCGGCCGACGCCGACCTCTCGGACGGCGAGCTCGAACTCGTCGACGAGTGGGTGCTCTCCCGGCTCCAGTCCGTGGAGACGGAGGTCGCCGACGCGTGGGACGACTACCGCGTCAGCGACGCCGTCAACGCCGTCATCGAGTTCGTCACGCAGGACGTCTCGCGGTTCTACGTGAAGGCCGTCCGCGACCGCATGTGGGAGGAGACCGACTCCCCCTCGAAGCGCGGCGCGTACGCCACGCTCGCGACGGTCCTCGACGAGGTGATCCGGCTGCTCGCGCCGATCGCCCCGTACCTCACCGAGCGGATGTACCAGCGGCTCGACGGCGAGGCGACGACGGTCCACGCGCTGTCGTACCCCGAGCCGGACGCGGACCTGCGCGACGACGACCTCGAACGCGACGTGGCGGCCTTCCGCGACATCGAGGAGGCGGCCGCGAACGCGCGCCAGCAGGCTGGCCGCAAGCTCCGCTGGCCCGTGCCGCGCGTCGTCGTCGAGACCGACGACGAGACGGTTGCGGCCGCGGTCGACCGCCTCAAAGCGCTGATCGCTGACCGCGTCAACGCCCGCGACGTGGTCGTCACCGACGCCTTCGACGAACTGGTCGAGACCGCCGAGCCCCAGATGGCCGCCATCGGGCCGGCGTTCGGCGGGGACGCCCAGAAGGTGATGGAGGCGGTTCAGGGCGCGACCCGCGCCGAGGTCGAGGGCGGCGAGGTCGCGGTCGACGGCGAGCCCGTCGACCTCGACGACGAGATGGTCGAATACGTCGCGGAGCCGCCGGAGCACGTCTCCGGGGCCGACTTCGAGGGCGGCACCGTCTACGTCGACACCTCGCTGACGCCCGACATCGAGTCCGAGGGGTACGCCCGCGACGTGATCCGCCGGGTCCAGGAGATGCGCAAGGAACTGGACCTCGACGTTGAGGCGCGGATTCGCGTCGGCGTCGCGGTCGACGACGACCGGGTCGCCGGCTTCGTGGACGAGCACGCCGACCTGATCGCCGGCGAGGTGCGCGCCGACGCGTGGCTCGACGACGCGAGCGACGCCGCCGACGCCGACGGCGGACTCGTCGAAGAGTGGGAGGTCGAAGGCGTCGCGGTCACGATCGGGGTCGAACCGGTCGCGTAACGGCCCCGACGGGCCGCGGCTTTCGCTTAACGCGTCGCGATCCTCGCCCGACGAGTCGGAGCTTTCGTCGACCGATACTGTGGGAACAATTCGCATCCCGAAACCTATAGGTGCGTTCTTTACTCACGGTCGAACATGGATGTCCGGGCGGCTCGCCCCGACGACGCGGAGGACCTGCGAACGGCGGTCTCACGAGCCCGCGAGGAGACGGTGTTCGACGACATCGGCGCGCCACTGCTCGACGTGTCCGCCGCCGGCGTCCGCGAGGCCGCCGCCGAGGCGGAGTGGTCGTTCCTGATGGAACACGACGAGGAGGGGCCCGTCGGGCTCGCCATCGCGCACCCGGATCCCGACGGGACGGAGGCCGAGCTACTGGCGCTGTGGGTTCACCCGAACCGCGCGGGCGAGGGCGTCGCGGCCGAGCTGCTCGCCCGCGTGGGGAGCGCGCTCGCCGACCGCGGGGTGAAAACGCTCCGCGCGACCGTCCCCTCGGACCGCCCCAGCGCCGAGGAGTTCTTCAGCGCGCACGGGTTCGCGCCTCGCGGGACCCGGCGGAGCCCGGCGGGCGACGAATCGATCGTCGTCGCGGACCCCGACGCGCTCACCTGAGAGGCGTCGACAGTCAAAACGAGCCGCTTCTCGGCCGACTCACTTCAGCCGCTCTTGGAGGAACGAGGGGTGGGCCGCGGTGACGCCGTCGACGCCGAGCAGCTTTTCCGAGATGACGTCGCCGAGCTCGTCGCCGTCGCCGGCGCGGACCTCCGCCATCAGCATGTGATCGCCCGAGGAGGTGTACAGCGCCTGAACCTCGTCGAGCGACTTCAGATCCCGCGTGGCCTCCACGTACCGCCCCGAGTCGACATCCATGCCGACCATGGCGATCGACTGCGAAGAGAGCTTCTTCGGGTCGACCTCCGCGGAGTAGCCGACGATCACGCCGCGCTCCTCGAGGCGGTCGATGTACTTCCGCACCGTCGGTTTCGAGACGTCGGCTCGCTCGGCGATCTCCCCGCAGGACGCCTGTGCGTCCTCTTCTAACACGGAAAGGATCCGTTCCTCTGTCGATACAGTACTCATATGAGTACGTTTGTCACCAATGAAAAAAGACCTTGCGAATCAAAAAACGAACTCGCCGCGTCGTGAACGGCCGCCGGTCGGCTCAGGCGTGTTTGTCGAGGAACATGTCGTGGGAGCGTTCCCACTCGTAGTCGTCGTCCCAGTAGCGCTCGGCGAGCGGCTCCTCGGGCATCTCGCCGATCGAGCGCTTCTCCTCTCCGTAGGAGGGGCGGTCCTCGTCGACGTAGAAGCGGCCGGTGAGCACCTCGCCCTCGTAGAGGGCTTCCTCGGTCGTCCGCATCATCTCCTGGGCCTCGACGCGGTCCGTCATGTCGAACTCGTAGTCGTCGGAGTCGTTGACGTCGATGTACGGGACGTACTGGCGCGCGTCCTTGTTCCACGTCGGGCACTGCGTGAGGAAGTCGACGTGCGCGAACCCGTCGTGTTCGATCGCCTCGGCGATGATCTCCTTCGCCTGGTTCGGGTTCACTGCCGCCGTGCGGGCGACGTAGGAGGCGCCGGCGTTCAGCGACATCGAGAGCGGTTTGATCGGCTCCTTGGCGCTCCCGTGAGGCTGCGTCTTCGACTTGTGGCCCTTCGGGCTCGTCGGGGAGGTCTGCCCCTTCGTGAGCCCGAAGATCTCATTGTTGAACACGATGTACGTCATGTCGTGGTTCTCCCGGGCCGTGTGGATGAAGTGGTTCCCGCCGATCCCGTAGCCGTCGCCGTCGCCGCCGGCGGCGATCACTTCGAGGTCGGGGTTCGCGAGCTTCGCGGCGCGGGCCACGGGCAGCGAGCGCCCGTGGATCGTGTGGAACCCGTACGTGTCGAGGTAGCTGTTCAGCTTGCCCGAACAGCCGATCCCGGTACACAGCAGGGTCTCCTCGGGCGTGCGCCCGACCTCCGGCAGCGCCTGCTTGAGCGCCTTCAGGACGCTGAAGTCACCGCAGCCCGGACACCAGGTCGGCTGCGGCTCGACGCCGGGGGTGTACTCGTCGCGGTCGATCTCTCGCTCCTCTCCGATTGCTGAAAACGTGCTCATTGCTTAGTCACCTGCGGCTGGGACGAAGGTGGTCTGATGGCCGGGCGCGTCGCCGTCGCCCTCGACGATCGCGGTCTCGAACCCGTCGACGATCTCCGCCGGCTCGAACGGGTTCCCGTTGTACTTCAGCAGGCTCGACAGCTTCTCGCCGTACTGGCCCAGGTTCTTCTGGACGAGCCCGCGGAACTGTCCCGAGGCGGTCATCTCCACGACCAGCACCTCGTCGACGCTCTCGATGAACGCCCGGACCTGCTCGGTCGGGAACGGCAGCATGTCCGAGACGCCGTACGACTTCACCGAGACGCCGGCGTCGTTGAGGCGACCGACGGCCTCCTCGACGGTTCCCTGCTGGCTGCCGAACGTGAGGATGCCGTACTCGGCGTCCTCCGGGCCGGCGTACGACCCGGTGTCGACCGTGTCGAGGTCGTCGCGGATCGCCGCCAGCTTCTCGGCCCGCCGGTCGATCTGCGCGACCCGGTTGTCCGGGGACTCGCTGATGTGGCCGGTCGGGTCGTGCTCGTTGCCGGTCGCGAGGAAGCGACCTCCCTTCTGGCCGGGGATCGACCGCGGGGAGACGCCGTCGTCGACCTCGTGCTGGAAGCGGTGGAACTTCCCGTCGTCGCTGTGGGGCTGCTCCGACAGCGCGTCCTCCGAGAGCGTCTTCCCGAGGTCCGGGTTCGCCTCCCGGTCGAAGTGGCTCTTCGGGACGTTCGTCATCTCACCGCCGAGCTTCTGGTCGTACAGCAGGATCGTCGGGATCTGGTACCCGTAGGCGAGCCGGAAGGCGAGCCGGGACTGCTCGTACGCCTCCTCGACGGTGCCGGGCGCCAGCACGACGCGCTGGGAGTCCCCCTGCGAGGTGTAGAGGACGTGTTCGAGGTCGGACTGCTCCGGCTTCGTCGGCATCCCGGTCGAGGGACCGGCGCGCATGGCCTCGACGAGGACGACGGGCGTCTCCGTCATCTCCGCGAGCCCGAGCGGCTCGGACATCAGCGCGAACCCGCCACCGGAAGAGCCGGACATCGCCTTGACGCCGGCGTGGGACGCGCCGACCGCGAGCGCGGCCGCGGCGATCTCGTCTTCCACCTGCTCGGAGATCCCGCCGAGCTTCGGCAGGTTCTTCGTCATGATGGTGAACACCTCGGTCCACGGTGTCATCGGGTAGCCGGAGATGAACCGGCAGCCCTCGTCGATGGCGCCGTAGGAGATGGCGTCCGACCCGGACATGAGCAGTTGGGTCTCGTCGTGTTCGCCGGTCGGGACCGACACGTCCGGCGCGTCGACGTCGTACTCCTCTTGGACCTGTTCGTAGGCGGTCTCGAGGATCTCGAGGTTCGGGTCGAGGATCTTCTCCGGCATCGCGTCGCGCATCAGGTCCTCGACGTGGTCGAGTTCCATGCCGGTGATCGCGCAGGTCGCGCCGACGCCGGCGGTGTTGCGCATGACCTCGCGACCCATGTCGCGGGCGAGTCCGCGGAGGTCGAGGGGGAATACGTGCCAGTCGTTCTCCTCGGCGCGCTCCTCGAAGTTCGGGATCTCGGAGGCGTCGAGCAGCCCCTCGTCGTAGATGATGACCCCGCCTTCGCGGAGCTCATCCAGGTTCTCCGAGAGCGGCTTGATCTCCTCGTTGCCGTAGACGGCGCCCTCGGACGGGTTCCGAGCGAACGAGTCGCCGAGCGCTAAGAGGAAGTTGTAGCCGTCGCCCCGGGAGTTCACGGGGTCCGCCGACGCGCGGACCTCCGTGTAGGTGTGGCCGCCGCGGATTCGCGACGGGTAGTGCCGATGCGTGAAGACGTTGAGCCCCGATCGCATCAAGGCCTTCGCGAAGTTCTGGCTGGTGGAAGCGATCCCGTCACCGGATCCCCCCGATATCCGCCAGATGAGTTCGTCGTCAGTCATAATGGTATGTGAGCCCGAGTGGGCCTCGTGGCCTGAACTTGTGTTGGTTCCCTCTTATGGCTTGCTATGGAATCCCAAGGGACAATCATGAAGGTCTATTAGGGTGTCAAATGTTCTCGCGCTGCCGAGCCGATTTTCCGCGTTCTTTTCATTCGCCGCGCGCCGACTCCGGGTATGCTCACGTTCATCGGGCTCGGTCTCTGCGACGAGCGCTCCGTCACCGTCGAGGGGCGGGAGGCGCTCCGCGCGGCCGACAGGGTCTTCGCGGAGTTCTACACCAGCCGACTGGTCGGCGCCGACGTCGCTGACCTTGAGGCGCACCACGGCGTCGACGTCGAGGTGCGCGACCGCGCCGGCGTCGAGCAGGACCCGGAGCCGATACTCGCGGCGGCCGAGTCCGGCGACGCCGCGTTCTGTACCGCCGGCGACACGATGATCTCGACCACCCACACCGACCTCCGCCTCCGCGCCGAGGAGCGCGGGATCGACACGCGCGTGATCCACGGCGTGACCGCCCAGTCCGCGGCGTCGAGTCTCACCGGGCTCCAGAACTACCGGTTCGGCAAGGCGACGACGCTCCCGTTCCCGTACGCTCACGGCGGCGACGACGTCCCCGGGAGCGTGGTCGAGACGATCGAGGCGAACCGGGAGCGCGGGCTCCACACCGTCGTCTACCTCGACATCAAGGTGGGAACGGGCCCCGCCGGTCCGGACCCCGACCACGAGGAGTACATGACCGCGGACGTCGCCGCCGGACTGCTGGCCGAGGAGTGGGCGGACGAGCTCGCGGTCGTCGTCGCCCGCGCCGGCTCGCCGGACGCGGTCGTCGCGGCCGACCGTCTGAGCGCGCTCGCCGACCGCGAGTTCGGTGACCCGCTCCACCTGCTCGTGATCCCGGGTGACCTCCATCACGTCGAGGCGGACGCCCTCGTCGGTCTCGCCGGCGCCCCCGAGTCGCTCGTCGACGAGTGAGGCGTCCGCGGTCGCGAGGCGAACGCCCCCGAACCGACCGCACGTTTGATTATTATGTGGGGCGTTGGCACGCACCATGAATGACGTGCCGGTAGATCGACTCATGTCGACCGACCTGACGACTATCGAACGCGGGGCCGCGGCGGCCGACGCGGCGGAGCAGATGCGCGAGTCCGGGGGTAGCTCTCTCCTCGTCCTCGACTCCGACGGGGCCCTCGCCGGGCTGATCACCGCGACGGACTTCGTCGCCCTCGTCCGGGACAACGACCCGAAAGACCGGACGCCGGTCGAGGCGTTCATGACGACCGACGTGGTCACGGTCGGCCGCGAAGACACCGTCGCGGAGCTGGCGGAGCCGACCGCACACGGCTACACCCACCTCCCGGTGACCGACGGCGACGACAGACCGATCGGCATGGTCTCCACGACGGACCTCACGGCGTACCTCTCGCGGCGAGGCTGACGGGTCGGGCGCCGGGACGGCCCGAGGCCGCGTGACGGCGCCGCATCCGAGTCGAGATCGCGTCGCGTTGTGCGTTCCGGAAGAGTAATGAAACATGGTAACACACAGCGCGGTATGGATCTCGACGACAGGACCCGCGTCGCGGACGTGATGTCGACGCCCTTGGAGACGATCGGGGCGGACGCGCCGCTCCGGGAGGCCGCCCGGCGGATGCGCGACGAGAACATCAGTGCGCTCGTCGTGACGACGGGCGGAGGATGTATCCTCACGCAGAGCGACGTCGTCGGAGCGGTCGCCGACGGGAGCGACCCGGAGGCGACGACGGTCCGCGACGTGATGACCGAGGACGTCGAGACGGTGACGCCGGACCTCATGCTGGAGGAGGTCGCCGCGATGATGACCATGTACGGCGTGAAACACCTCCCGGTCGTCGACGACGACTACGTCGGGATGATGTCGTCGACGGACATCGCCGCACACATCTCCTGAGGCCGGTCCGACGGGCTGCCTGACCCACTTCGCCCACCGGACTCAGCGGGCCCTCACAACAGCAACAGCGGCGCCCCCGCGACCACGCCCACGGCGATCAACAGGAGGTTCCACAGGAACACCGGCCTGACCAGCTCGCGCGCGATGCTCGCCGCGAACGCCGTCTTCACCAGGATGCTGGCGGCCGTCCCGGCGACCACGCCCGCGACCGCGGTGTCGACGCCGATCTGTCCGGTCCCGAGCAGCGAGACCGCCGTGGTCGTCGAGGTCCCCGACGACACCAGCCCCGCGAGGAAGGAGGTGGCGACGAACCCGCCAGCGCCGAACGTCCGCTCGGCGACCGCGGAGGCGAGCAGCACGAGCAGGAAGAGCGCGCCGAACGTGAGCGCGTTCCCGAGGCTGAACGGCGAGGTGAGCTCCGCCTCCATCGTCGTCCGCCAGTCGCTCCGCCACACGGCGACGCCGATCCCCGCGACCGTGATCGCGCCGAGCGGCGCGCCGACGACGAGCGCCGCCTCGGGGACGAAGACGGCCACGACCGCGGCGTTCCGGAACGCCATGGCGGCGTTGGCGAGCAGGATCGACCCCACCGCGATCTCGCCGAGGTCGGCGCGCCCCTTCGCGCGCTTCGCCATCTCGGCGACGACCGCCGTCGAGTTGACGAGCCCGCCGAAGAACCCAGTCACCGCGTAGCCGCGCCCCTGATACCGCTTCACCAGCACGTAGTTGACGAAGCCGATGGCGCTGACCGCGACCACGAGCGACCAGACGAGCCGCGGCTGGACCGCGTTCCACGGGTCGATCGTCTCGGCGGGGAGGAGGGGGAAGACGACGAACGCGAGGATGGTGAATTCCACCGCGCTGCGCACCTCCTCGCGCGAGAGCCCCCACGCGAACTGGTGGAGCTCCCGTTTCAACACCAAGAGCAGCGACGAGAGCACCGCCACCGTCACCGACTCGATGAACAACTCCTCGGCGACGAGCACCCCGACCCCGTACGTGACGAGCAGCGACGCCGACGTGGTCAGCGAGAGCCCGTCGACCTCGGCCTCGACGAAGCTCCGGACCGCCAGTAACACCGCGCTGGCGACCACCAGCACGCCGCCGACGACGAGCAGCCCGGGCTCGTCGACGAGCGAGAACACCGCCGCCGCGAGGCTGACGAGCGCGAACGTCCGGATCCCCGCCGACTTCTGCGACCACTCGCGCTCCAGCCCGAGGAACATGCCGAGCGCGGTCGCTAACGCCAGCTTCGCGACGTTCGTCTCGAGGTAGACGAACGGGTCGACCCCGCCTATCACCGCCGCCCACCTCCGCGCGACCGCGCTCTCGGACCGGCGCCCGACGGTCCGTCTCGCGCCCTCGTAGTCATGACCGACCGTTCCGGCCCGCTACGTCTATAGCTTGCTATATAGTAATCTATAGTATCTCCAAAGCGGGGCCGTCGCGGACCCGCCGCCCTATCGGTTCGTCGGTTCGCGCGGCAGGTCGAGCGCCTCGGTCAGGTCGTGCTCCTCGCCGGTGATGAGGTAGAGCACGTCCTCCAAGATGACCGCGAGCTCGGGTAGCTCGCGCACCGCGAGGAAGGTGATCGCGATGAGCGCCACGACCGCCAGCAGCTGGCTCATGATCCGGTCGGAGATGAGGAACGACACCCGGTACGGGTCGGTCGCGCCGAACATCGTCATCACCAGGTCCGGGTACCAGTGCATGTACTGGTTGCCAGACACCACCGAAATGAACGTCGTCCGGAAGATGTTCAGGACGTAAATGAGCGGGATCGACACCGCGAGCGCGCGGAGCTTCCGCGCGAGCGGCGCCTCGACGGCGGCGACGAGGCCGCCGAAGATGGCCATACTCCCCAGCCCCGTACACGCCAGTACGATGTGGATGATGACGGTGTGGCCGTCGTCCAGCGTCCACGAGTACGCCGCCTCGTACCCCTCCCTGCTCGTCACCGCCTCCGGCGCGTACCCGAGCAGGTCGATGAGCGCACCGGTCTGCGTCGCCACGACCTCGATGAGGATCCGGCGGGGCTCCGGGACCGCGACCCCGCCGACGGTGAACGCCGGGATCGTCTCGAACGGGAGGTAGATGAAGAGCATGATCGCGATGGCCCGCGTGAGCGTGAAAAGCGACGCGCGCCCGTCGTAGAGGAGATACCCCGCGTACACGCTGGCGGGGAAGCCGACGAGCGCGAGGATCGACTCGACGTAGCTCTGGTGTTCGAACGCGAAGTACGGCACCGTCGACAGCCAGAAGAGCCCGAACAGCGCCCACGTCCCGGCCGCGAGCGCGCGACCGGCGGCCAGCCCGCGCTCGTCGAGCAGCCACGCCGTCGCGAAGAGGATCGCGACGATCCACGCGAACGTGAACGTGTCGGGAATCACGCTCAACACCGCCGGCGCGCCGTGGCCGAACATATCGCTACGGTCCGTCGTCGTCGAATAAAGCCCTTGTCGTTGCGTGCGATCCCGGCGTCAGACGGTCGGGTCGGCTCGCGCTTCCTCGTCCGCCGCCGCGCCGATCGGCCGGCCGGAGGCCTTACCGTTCCTCGCTGTCGAGGACGCGGATCTGGTCGCCGCGGACCGTCACCGGAATCGGGACGGTCGCCTCGTACAGCTCGACGGTCACCTGGTCTTTCCCCTCGTCGATCCGCTGGACGCGCGCCTTCTCGCCCTTGAACGGGCCGGCGATCAGCTCGACGATGTCGCCCTCGGCGATCCCCTCCACGTCCGGGGTCGGCGAGAGGAAGTGCTCGACCTCGGAGAAGGGGCTCTCGGCCGGGCCGTCGCCGCCCTGAATGACGCCGCGGGCGTGCGGGATCTCGTCGAGAATCCGGCCGAACGCGGCCCCGTCGGTCGCCTCGACCATCACGTAGCTCGTGAGCTGGTCGGGGGCGATGACGGCCTGGATCTCGGGCGTCTCCTTCTCGGCGAGCATGTCGGCGACGGTGCGTTCCTGGCTCGCCGTCGTCTTGACCGAGTAGATCGGCATTACGCGCCGACCCCCGGGAGGAGGCTCATGATCGCGAACATCAGGAAGCCGATGAACCCGATGAGCAGGATCCCGGCGCCGGCGATCTTCGACACCTGGAGGAACTCGTCGGTGCTCGGCGTGCTCGCCAGCTTCAGCACCCGAATGTAGCTGTTGAGGTCGTACGGAACGTCCATGTTACCAGCAAATTCGAGACGAGACGGTTTTTACCTTTTGATGCGGCTCGGGACGGGGCGACTACTCCACGTAGTCGATGTCCTCGACGTCGGCGGAAGCGGCGCCGCCCTCCGGCGGTTCGCCGTTGCTCCCGTAGATCTGCGGCGACTCGACGCCGGTGACGACGATCATGGTTCGCATCTCGCCTTCGAGCTCGTCGTCGACGGAGGTCCCCCAGATGATCCGGGCGTCGGGGTCGATCCGGTCGTATATCTCCTCGACGACGCCCTCCGCCTCCTCGATGGACATGTCGGTGCCGCCGGTGACGTTCACCAGCGCGGAGTTCGCGCCCGAGATGTCGACGTCGAGCAGCGGCGAGCGCAGCGCGGACTTCACCGAGTCTTGCGCCTTCGAGTCGGAGTCCGACTCGCCGAGGCCGATCATCGCGACGCCGCCCTTCTCCATGACCGTGCGAACGTCGGCGAAGTCGAGGTTGACGAGCCCGGGCATCGTGATGAGCTCCGTGATCCCCTTCACCGAGCGCATCAGCACCTCGTCGGACACCTTGAACGCCTGCCGGACGGGGAGCTTCCCGACCGCGTCGAGCAGGCGGTCGTTGGGGACGACGATGACCGTGTCGCTCACGTCGCGGAGGCGTTCGAGGCCGGCCTCGGCGTTCGTGCGTCGGACCTCGCCCTCGGCCGTGAACGGGGTCGTGACGATGGCGATGGTGAGCGCGCCAGACTCGCGGGCCGCCTTCGCGACCACCGGCGCCGAGCCGGTCCCGGTGCCGCCGCCGAGCCCGGCGGTGACGAACACCATGTCGGAGCCGTCGATGGCGTCTTGGATCTCCTCTTGGGACTCGATGGCGGCCTCCTCGCCCACCTGCGGGAGGGAGCCCGCGCCGCGCCCCTGCGTCTTTTGTTGGCCCATGAGGATCTTCGTGTCGGCCTCGATGTTGACGAGGTGCTGGACGTCTGTGTTGGCGGCGACCAGCTTCGCGCCGTGGATCCCCTCCTCAGTCATGCGGTTGACCGTGTTGCCGCCGGCGCCCCCGCAGCCGACGACCGTGATGTTCGTCTGGAGGTCTTGGAGGACGTCCTGTAACTCGTCGTCGGTCATCGTCCCGGTCTGTGGCGGCGCGCCGGCGCTCCCTCCGGCGGCGCTCTCGCCGGCTCCCCCGGCGTCCTCTGCGGGGGCCTCTTCGGCTTCGTCGATGGCGTCCTCAACGATGGAGTCCATTATGTGGTGTCGTTGCGACCCGGACGTATTTATTTTTGCCCGATCGTCTGACGCAGGTCGGACGCCGAAATCTCCGGCGTTCGCGGCCGACCCGAGCGAGTACGGCTAACGCGGTCGATCCGCCGGCCGCACGGGCTTTTATAAATTATTTGAGGGCGTCGCCGTCGATCGGGAACCGCTCCGTCCGCGCTCGCGACACGTCGTCGGGTTCGACGGTCGCGCCGTCGACCTCGACCGCCTCCCCGTCGGCGAGCCGGCCGAACGCCGGCCCCTCCGGTACGCCTCGTTCGGCCGCCAGCGACGGGTCGAACGCGGTCTCGCGGGCGACCACCGCGTTCCGGTCGGCCGCCACCTCGACCGCGTCGTACCCGGTCTCCAACACCGCCGCCAACCCGTCCACGAGGTCCGCGTACCCCGGCGTCTCCGGAGTCGTCGCGAACGCGACCCGCCCCGCCGCGCGGGTGCCGCCTTGTTCCGTGTCGAACGCGACGGCGACGCGCTCGACCGCCTCCCGCGTCGCGGCGGCGTCGAGCCCCTGCGCCCGCGAGCATAGGTCCGCCGGAAGGTCGCGGACCCGGACCGCTGCCCCGTCGCCGCCGGTGCCGTCCGCCCGGTCGCCACCGGCGTCTTCCGCCTCGGTCCCCGCCGTTTCGGGGACTTCGTCGGCGACCGCGCCGAACCGCAACCCCTCGTCGACCGGTCCGATCGCCGCCTCCAGCCGCTCGACGAGCGGGATCGGAGCATCGCCGACCTCGCGGACCCACGTCTCGCTCACGACCCGGTGACCGAGGTCCTCGACCACCGCGGCGAGGTCGGGGCGGTCACCGTCGATCACGGCCCGGTCGGCGCGGCTCCGCTCGAAGGCGGCGTCGATCACGTCGCAGTTCGCCTCGGGCGCGCCGAGGTCGGCGAGCGCCCAGTCGGCGCCGACGTGCCCAACCGCCCACTCGGTCTCGCGGACGATACGGGTGAACCGCGGCGCGTAGTGGCCGCCGCCGAAGCCGACGACGTGACGGGGGCGCGGCGCGGTCGCGGCGTCGGCGACGCCCTCGCCGACTACGTCCGCGCCGGTCCCGCGCAGGTCGAGGACTGCCCGCGCGACCGCCGCGGCCGCCTCGGGGTCCTCCCACTGCGGCTCGTCGGAGCCGAGTTCGACGAACAGCGACGGCACGGAGACGCCCGTCGGCCCGTGGTGGGTACACTCGATGCCGACCTCGTACCCCTCCGGGGCATGTCGCGCGAGCGCCTCGACGGCGCGCTTCTCCGCGCCCGGCGCGGCCCGTGCCAGCGACTCGGGGTCGCCCCCGTACTTCGCCTCGCCGAAGTTCCCGGTGACGTGCGCGGTCAGGAGTTCGCCCGTCTCCCCCGAGTGTCTGGAGACGAACGCGAGGAACTCGGGGTCGCAGTCGAACGCGGCGGCCGGGTCCGACAGGCGGATGTGGAGGTCGTCGAACTCGCGGAGCTCGAACCCCGCCGCCCGGTAGTACGTTGCGCCCCCGTCGGCGTCGGGGCGCGACTCGTCCTCGCGCGCCTCCCAGTCGCCGACCTCGAGCAGCCGCTCGCCGATGTGCGCCGAGGCGCTGTCGGCCCGGCTGACGACGATCGCTATCACGACGCCGACTCGGTCGCCCGCGACGGAATAGCCGTCGGTTCTGCTCCGACTCCGCGGGGGCGCGTCGACCGGGGTCCGGCCGTCCGCGCTACGGGAGCAACAGATAGACGAAGGCCCCGTATCCGACGGTGAGGACCGCGCCGTCGACGCGGGTGATCCGCTCGCTGTACGCCATGATGCCGACGATGACGGCCGTGAACGCGAGCAGCGCGGGGAACTCGAAGCCGCGAACGCCCGGGGCGACGCCGATGGGCGTCACGACGGCCACGATGCCGATGACGGCGAGGATGTTGTAGATGTTCGAGCCGACGACGTTGCCGACGCTGAACTCCGCCTCGCCGCGCACCGCGGCCACGACGCTGGCCGCCAGCTCCGGCAGCGACGTGCCGAGCGCCAGCACGGTGAGTCCGATGAAGATGTCCGAGAAGCCGGCGGCCGCCAGCAGCGACTCGCTGCCGTCGATCAGCCACCGCGAGCCGAGGACGAGCGCCGCGATCCCGGCGACGACCATCGCGATGTCGCGGGCCCTCGCGTCCGGCATCTCGTCCCGCTCGCTGTCGGTGATCGCCGACTGGTTCTCCCGGACGCGTCGCAGCACCGCGGCGGTGAACGCCACGAGCGTCCCGAGCAGCACGACGCCGTCGAGGAACCCGATCCGCCCGTCCCAACCGAGGCCGACCAACAGCAGCGCGGCCAGCACCATGAACGGGACGTCACGGCGAAACACCGTGTCGGAGACGTTGAGCGGGCGGATAAGCGCCGACACCCCCAACACGAGCCCGATGTTCGCGATGTTCGAGCCCACGATCGCGCCGAGTCCGATGTCCGTCGACACCGTGACGGCGCCGAGCAGGGAGACGAAAAGCTCCGGGGCCGTCGTCGCGAACGCCACGACGGTGACGCCGACCGTCGACGCCTTCAGCCCCACGGCGAGCGCGAGGTCCCTCGCCCCCGCGACGAGCAGTTCGGCGCCGGCGTACAGGAGGGCGACGCCGACGGCGATCAACAGCAGTTCGAGGAGTGGCGACCCGGGCAGCACGGCTCCCGGTTCGCAACGGCGTTTCAAAAGGGTCGTGATCCGCGACCGCCCGAGGTGGCGGCCGCTACCGTTTCGCTACGAGGCGGGTCTCGGCCGCCCCTTCGATCGGTTCAGGCGTGTCCCGCCCGGAACTCGCCGTGTTTCACGCCGATCGCGAACGCGAGCCCGCCGAAGACGAGCATCGACGGGACGACCATCATCAGGGTCGTCTGGAGGGGCATCATCTCCGCGCCGATGAGGCCGCCGGCGCCGACCGCGACGATCAGTACGAGGATCGCTGCCGCGCGTGGAAGGTCGAATTCCATGGTTTCGGTACGTCGCGAGCGATGCTAAACGTTCGGTCTCCGCGACGGGATCACGCCTCGATGATCTCGTCGTCCTCGCCGCCGGGGATCCGGATCTCACCGTCGAGCGCGACCGTCGCCCGGCCGCCGACGCGGACGCCGTCCGCCTCTACTCGCACGCGCACGCGGCCCGGTCGGTCGAGGAAGTGGCCCTGCTCGAAGCGGAGCTCGTCCGGCTCGTCCCCGTCGAAGGCGTCGACGTGACGGAGGTATCCGCCGACCGCTCCGCTCGCGGTGCCCGTGACCGGGTCTTCGGAGATCCCCAGTGAGGGCACGAACGCCCGACCGTGGGCCGTCGAGTCGGCGTCGAGCGCGTCGAAGGAAAACGCGTACACGCCGGCGACGTCGAACTCCTCGGAGAGGCGCTCGACGGCCGCGTCGTCCGGGTCGGCCTCGCCGAGCCGCTCCAAGAAGTTCACTGGGACGACAAGGAACGGGAGGCCCGTGGACGCGACCGCGGCGGGGAGGTCCGCGCCGACGTCGCGGAGCGCGGCGGGGTCGACGCCGAGCGCGGCCGCGACCCGGTCGAGATCGACGTCGACGACCTCGACGCTCGGCGCCTGCTGTCGCATCCACACGGTGCCGTCGTCGTCGACCGCGACGCTGAGGTCGCCGACGTTCGTGCGGAGCGTGCGCTCGCCGCCGTCGATCGCTCCCTCGGCGAACAGGGCGCCGTAGATCGCGATCGTGGCGTGCCCGCAGAGGTCGACCTCCGTGGTCGGCGAGAAGTACCGGAGCCGGTCGTCGGCCGCGCCGTCGGCCCCGGTCAGGAAGGCCGTCTCCGAGGCGCCGAGCTCGGCGGCGACGGCGGCCAGCTGTTCGTCGCTCAGCCCCTCTGCGTCGGGGACGACGCCGGCGGCGTTCCCGGCCAGCGGCTCCGCGGCGAACGCGTCGACGAGCAGCGCGCGTCGGGTCTCCATGTCGAACCCCTCCGAGGTCGCGAACAAAAAGCCTCCCGAGGCGCTCCGAGGCGGACGGGGTCCTTCCCGAGCGGAGCGGCGACGCCAGTGCGCGGTCGTCGCGGGTCCAGGGTCGTCGCGGGTCCGGGGCCGTCGCGGACGCCCGGTCGTTACCGACATGACGAACTCGACCCAACAAGCGCTTCGACTCCGAGGCCCGTCGGACCGCACTCCCCGGAGCGTCCGATGTCAATCCTTTTGCCCTCGACCGCAGATGAGTGTGTATGGGCCTCTTCGACCGGCTGCGAGGGAGCGACACGCCGCGCGTGGCGTTCATCGGGATCGACGGCCTCTCGTACCGGCTCGTCGCCGACAACCCGGAGACGTTCCCGACGCTGTCGGCGATCGCGGACGACGGTGAGGGGGGACAGATCGACAGCATCGTCCCGGCGGAGTCGAGCGCCTGCTGGCCGAGCCTCACGACGGGGACGAACCCCGGCGAGACCGGCGTGTACGGCTTTCAGGACCGAGAAGTCGGCTCCTACGACACGTACGTGCCGATGGGACGCGACGTGCAGCGCCCCCGGGTCTGGGACCGCGCGACCGACGCGGGACTCGACGCGACCGTGATGAACGTCCCCGTCACGTTCCCGCCGCAGCGGACCGTCCAGCGGATGGTCTCAGGCTACCTCTCCCCCGACCTCGACGCGGCCGCGCATCCCGACGAGTTCCGCGAGTACCTTGCCGACAGCGACTACCGCCTGTCCGTCAACGCGAAACTCGGACACAAGGCGGACAAGACCGCGTTCCTGGACCACGCCCGCGAGACACTCGACGCCCGCGCCGAGGCCTTCGAGCGGTACGTCGAGCGCGACGACTGGGACCTCTTCGTCGGCGTCTTCACCGCCCCCGACCGGGTCAACCACTTCCTGTGGGGCGACTACGAGGACGGCGGCCAGTACCGCGAGGACCTGCTCTCGTTCCACGCCGCCATGGACGAACACGTCGGCTCGATCCGCGAGGCGCTCCCCAGCGACGTCACGCTCGTTGTCGGCTCGACGCACGGGTTCAGGCGCCTGCGGTACGACGTGTACTGTAACGAGTGGCTCGAACGCGAGGGGTGGATCTCCTACGCGGACGACGACCCCGACTCGCTGGCCGACGTCGACGACGACGCCCGCGCGTACTCGCTCGTCCCCGGCCGCTTCTACCTCAACGTGGAGGGCCGCGAGCCGAACGGCGTCGTCCCCGAAGGCGAGTACGAGGCGACGCGCGCGGAGCTACGCGAGGCGCTGGAGTCGTGGACCGGCCCCGACGGGAATCCCGTCGCAGACCGCGTCGTCGACCGCGAGACGGTGTTCCGCGGCGACCACGCCGCCATCGCTCCCGACCTCGTCGTCCTCCCGAACGACGGGTTCGACCTCAAGTCCGGGTTCCGTCCCCACGACGGCGTCTTCGACCCCGACGGACCGCGGACGGGAATGCACGCCTTCGACGACGCCGCGCTGTTCGTCGACCACCCTGACGCGACGGTCGACGACGCTGACCTCCTCGACGTCGCCCCCACCCTCCTCCGACTGCTCGACATCGACTACGGCCGCACGGACTTCGACGGTGCCAGCCTCGTCTGAACGGCCCCGACGCCTTCCGCAGTCTCGTCTGAACGGGCCCGACGCCTTCCGCGACGGCCGCACGCCGTGGCCGACCGAATTGAAGTGACTCCACCCCCACCGACGGGTATGGAACGCACCCCCGACGGGACGCCCGTCGGCGTCGACGACCCCTACGCGGTCGCCGGCGTCTGCGACCACCTCACCGACGACGGCCGGTGCCGCTTCGCGCTGACCCGGGCGGGCGACGATCCCGAGTTCGCGGCCGCCCGACGCGCCGACAGCTACGACTGCCACGTCGGTGCCGACGGCGAGTGGCGCGCGTGCCCCCACTATCGGTCGACGACCGACGCGAAGACGTGTGTCCGGTGCGGGCTCGAAAACGTGCGCCTGGCTCACGACGACTCCCGCCCGCTCGTCGAGGAACACCACCTCTCGTACGGCGGCGACGACTCCCACGAGATCACGGTCGGGCTGTGCCGCTGGTGTCACGCCAAAGTCCACGAGTCGATCGCCCGCATCGACGACGACGCGAGCCCGGATCCAGAAGCGATCGCCGAACGCGAGCGGCGGCGAGAACGAGAGCGCTCGGCGTCGGCGTTCGAAACGGCCAGCGAGACGTACGATTTCGACGAGTGAGGAAGCCGCACGGCCGTAGAAACGGGGCTCCCACCTCGACCGCCCGTCCGAGACTCCAGTCAGGCGTCTTCGGCCGGTCGGATCAGGTTCGCCAGCGCGACGAGCAGTCCGAGGAACCACCCGAGCGGAACTGAGATGCCGATCCACATCAGGACGTATCCCAGTCCCGGTAGCCCCCACTGCTCGCCGAAGGTCTCCAAGTCGAACGCGCCGCGGAGCGTCTCGTTGATCCCGCCCACCGAGAGGAACGTGTCGAGGATCCACCGCGCGAGCTCGTAGCTCGGCGGGAGGATCAGCTCCTCTAACGTCGGCGTGACGAGCGCCGCGACGACCGGCGGTAAGAACAGCGCCGTCATCGCGAACGGGTACGCGAGCAACACGCTGACGAACCGCCCGCCGAGCTTCGAGAAGCCGGCGGCGAAGGCGGCCGAGACGACGGCGACCGCGCTGGCGGCGCCGACCGCGATCACGGCGTCAAAGGGTAATTGAAGGTGCGTGATAACCGTGAGCGTCCCCCAGACGACGGCGGCGACGACGACCGCGCCGGCGACGCCGATCCGGGTGACCGCCGAGTCGAGCTTCGCCGCGTAGTAGCGCGTGGCGAACCCGACGAGCAGCAGTGGGTACGCGACCGCGACGAGCGGCGCACCTAGCACGGCCCAGAGGTAGTAGCCGACCGACTGCACGGCCGTCTCGGGCTTCCACTTCCCCAGGACCGCGCTCGGGTCGAGCTGTCGCGGGAAGACGACTTCCATCCACGTCTCGTGGAGGCGGACCACGTCCAAGAAGAGCGCTTCCACCAGCCCGGTTTGTCCTCGGCGTTCCATTTGCCTCACGTCGCGCGCGGCCCGACGTGAACTTTGTGCCTTCGGCTGCGGGGTTCTCGCGACCGATACCCGCGCCGATAGTCTTAAAGAACTGCGTAGACCTACCCGAACGCATGAAACGACGTGGGCTGCTCGCGGCGCTCGCAGCGTCGACTTCGGTCGCAATCGCCGGGTGCGCCGGCGAGGACGGGAGCTACGAGTTCGACGCCGAACCGGCGCGCATCCCGGAGAGCGCGTACGCCGAGGGGTTCTCCGGTGAGGATCCGGAGTCGTTCACCATCGATCAGGAGTTCAACGCCGCGGGCGTGAACGCGGACGTGTCCGCGACGACGTGGATCGCCCGCTACACCAACCAGACGGTGGGATCAGCGCTGTTCGTGGCGAGTACCCCCAATGCTTCGATCGGCGGGCAGTCGGTCAATCCGCTCGTCCGGGCCGACGACGCGGAGCTCATCCGGCGGCTCCTCAGTCAGGTCGACCAGCAAGGGATCGGCGGCAACGGCACCGACATCCAAGCCGACGACATCGAGAAGCGCGGTGAGGAGACTCGGACGATCCTCGACGAGGAAACCTCCGTCTCGATCCTCGAAACCACCGTCAGCGCGGAGGTCAGTGGCGACGGCGGTCAGAGCGGCTCTGTCGAAGACATTCCCGTCCTCGTCTACATCGGCACCGTCCAGCACGACGACGACGTGATCGCGCTGGTGGGCGTCCATCCCGTCGAGATCGACCAGTCTGACCAACTCCTCTCGATGATGGAAGCGGTCGAGCACTGACCGCTTCTAACGACCGCTTCGCCTTCCCACCCACGTTCCACCCGTTTTCGAAACTCATCTCCGCACTCGTGGCGCCGCAGTCATGCGATTATTTTCTCGAGCGGAAGCTTTCACCTCCGTAAGTCATTTATAAACGATCGGCCGGAGTGAGAGATCCCGCGGGTACAAGACGCGCCTCGCGGTCGCCGGGTCGACTGTCGACCTCGGCCGTTCCGAGAGCTATCGCTTGGCATCCGCGGCCCGTTCGCCATGATCCGAACGCGATCGCTTCGATGGGTGTCGGTCGGAATTGTTGCCTGTCTGGTAATTGTTACTGTTGCGCTACTGCTCGGCGCAAATACCGTTACAGCCCAAAATTCTGATCAGGGCGTCTATTTAAATAAATCTGGCAGTCCAGATAGTCTTCGGGTAGGCAAATCCAGTCAAAACATTAGTAATATAAGCATTATATTACGCTCTTGTGAAGTACATTGTTGGTGAGTCAGAGAACTTCTCGAATAATCTGTTTCAGTGCTTCTCGTCCCGGTTTGCGAAGGATTCGTCGCCGAAGTTGGAGCGGCCTGAGATACGCTGTCAGTTTGTCCTTTGAGACGCCTCGATGCGGCGAGAGCCACCGTCGCGCCAGCGACGCGTGGCTCTCGCACGTGTTCACGTGCGCGTCTCCATCAACGTACTCGCCGTCACCGTGAATAACTGCTTCTCGGTGGAAGTTCTCGTCATTCTCAAGCGGATCGTAGGCCCAAAATCCGTCCGTATAGACGGTTAGCGACTCCTTCTTGTGGTTGTCGAGAAGGAGTCGCACCGTCGCTTCGTCGGCGGATTTCGCCGGGACGACGTACCGCTGACCGGTGCCGCGATCAACGAGCGTGAACACCGGGGGTTTGTCCGCTTCATACGTTCCTCGTCCGCGTTTCGAGAGGGCACGCGAGCGCGACTTTCGGTCGCGCTCGCGGCCTTTCTTCCCGGCAGAGACGTAGAACTCGTCGATCTCAACCGGGCCAACCAGAGAGATGTCTGGCGCGTCGAGCGTTCTGGCGAACTGCTCGACGCGCCGGCGGAGCGAGCGATACGAAACGTCAATTTCAGCGTCTAGCTGGCGGATACTCGTGTTGAACCGGAGGAACGAGTAGAACGCGAACAGCAGCTTGTCGAGGCCGATCTTCGCGTGCGCGAAGATCGTGCCGGTCTTGTCGTTGAACGTGCGGTCGCAATCCTTACAGAGATACCGTTGGTACTCTCGATAGCTGCCGTGTTTGATCACCGATTCAGACCGGCAGCGCGGGCAACAGAGGCCCTCGCGCCAGCGAACCTGCTCCAGCAGGTTCGCGGCGCTCGCCTCTGAGCTCAGCAATTCAAATGGGAACATTGCGTTCGGGTGACGCGTTCGCGTCACCCTTGCCCGCTACGCTTTCACAGCGACAGCTCTACCTGACCAACAATCTGCTTCCGAAGAGCGTTAGAACAATTACCCCCCAATATGACCTCTTCGGCATTGTCCACTGATAGTGGGCGCATTGTTACCGCAGATGTATATTTCCATAATCGATCATATAGCAGTCCACAGAGAAATAAAATTGTAGTTTCTTTCGCCAGAGTTTCTGATACAATTGATGAAAAGACCCCATTCTTTGTATCACTTCATCCAGTCAATTCAACTGGATATATTCTAAAAGATAATATAATAGCTAATTCGAAAGTCCTGACAGGATGGAATGACAATGTATCTCTCTATTTCAACACTACAACTTACAAGCGTGGTATTTTCCGCAGTAATCGTTATGCTGTTGCTATTCAACTAGCACGTGACTATAGCGGTGGTGACTGGATTTCTCCGAGGGATTCCGAGCTGCTTCGTAACTCTGATCTTAATGAGCAGTTTGTTTCCGACGGTGTTGCAGATGGCGGTGTTATTTCAATAACCACTGTTAGTACAAACGTCTCCTGCTCAGAAGGTATCCACATTAAACGTAACGAGTCGCTAAATAAACCAGTATATTCTGGCCAACCCATTTGTTATAGAAGTCCTTCAGACCCAAAAAGTGTCGAATTACACAAAATTAGTAAGGACAACACAACTCGTGTCGTTTCAGTAGGCACGCGGGTGAATAATTCATCCTACATTCAGTATAACACTTCACTGCTATCTTCAGGTACATATTATATTCACACGAATACTGGAAACACAAGAAAATTTGACATCATTGGGCGAGAGAAAAAAGACATCAGTTTGAATGATTCCCCCAGCCGAGTTGCTTATGCGGACTCTATCAAGACTTCTTTGTCTCATAGTGTCCCAGATTTGGAACTTGTTCTTGCCAATACGACAGGTAACAGTACAACAGCACTCGAAATGACAACTACTGATACGGGACCCACTCCCGTATCGGTCAACACGTATGCGTCGCCGAACTCTTCAGCGTTCGTCACGACGGGGTCCGGAGTTGACATCGAGTCGGTCACGGGCCATACTGACCCGCTCTCGCCCGGAACGTATAATCTCACGCTGCGGTCGGAACACGGCACCGAGACCGCCACAGATGCCGCCACGGTCACGGTCGGACCCCGCTCGACTGGCAACCTGACCGCGTACACGACGCGGGCGGCCTCGGCGGGCGACTTCGCGAACGCGACCGAGATACGCGAGGCGATCGCCGACGGAACGCTCGCACCCGCCGCGACTGCGACCGCGAACGACACGGTCGTGTACGGGGTGAACGCGTCCGGACTCACCGGCCTTCCTGCGGCCGCGAACGCGTCGCTGGAACGTGGCGGCGACCTCGCTCGTCTCGACGGCCTGTCGTTCGGAGTGGCACCGGCAGACGCGGACGACGCGAACGGTTCGACCGAGGGCGAGGCAGTGGGCCGGATGCCGAACGAATCCGCGGTCCACCTCGACCGAGACGGCCTGTTCCTCGTCGCCGACGGAGAGCACGCGTTCGGCACCGAGACACCGCCCGATCCGGGCGAGACGTTCGAGGGCACGTTCCGAGTCGACGACGATCGGTTGCGCGAGACCGCGGCGAACGACCGTCACCGCGTGACGACCAACCTGACCTACGGTGCTCTCGATCCGGCCGACTCCCTCGCGGAGAACGCGACGCCCGAGGGAACGGCCGGAACGAATCAATCGCTCAGTAGCAACGAGACGGCCGGAACGAATCAATCGATTAGTGGTAACGAAACGGCTGGAACGAACCGATCGCTCAGTGGTAACGAAACGGCTGGAACGAACCAATCGATTAGTGGCAACGAAATAGCCGGAACAAACCAATCGATTAGTGGCAACGAAACGGCTGGAACAAACCGATCGCTCAGTGGCAACGAGACGGCCGGAACAAATCAATCGATTAGTGGCAACGAGACGGCCGGAACGAACCGATCGCCCAGTGGTAACGTAACGGTCGGAACGAACCAATCGCTCAGCGACAACGAGACCGCCGGAACAGATCAATCGCGTAGTGCCAACGCAACTGTCGAGACGGACCGAGCGTTCGGCGGCAACGGATCGACGGCCGTGAGCGCGCCGGGCGGCCCGACGGCGGCGAACCCGTCTGGGGCGACGGCGGGCACTAGCGCGTCTGGCGGCGGCCCGGCCAGCGGCGGCGGGTTGGCGGCCCCCGGTGGCGGGCCGGTCGCCGGGGGTGGTTCGACAGGTAGGGAGTCGGACGGGAGCGACGGTCCGGGTAGTGCCCCCGCTAACGCCGGAAGTGGTGCTGATCCCGCCGTTCCGTCGGACACTACTACTCCACCAGACTCCGCCGACGCCGCTGCCAGCAACCGTTCGGACCCCACGGGAGGGTCGACCGGCGTGGACGCGAATCGCTCGACGCGTCCCCCCGACGTAGGGATCTCGGTCGCTCCGGGTCGCACCGATATCCCGTCGTCTGCGGGGCCGTCCGAGGCCTTCGGTACCGGCGGCCTCACCGGTGGTGACGGACCCGGCCCTGCGGACCCCTCGGGCGGTGAGCAGTCGACCGCGAACCGCGCCGACGAGCGCGTGGACGCGCAGTCGACCGATTCGGCCGAGTCGTCGACGTCGTCCGAGGCGAGCGGTTCATCTTCCGACGCGGTCGCCCCGAGCGACCTCGGATACGACGACGCGCCGATACGCTCGACCGCGTACGACCTCCCCGGGTTCGGTGCCGTCGCGTCGGCCGCGGCGATCGCGGGCGCGTCGCTGCTCGCTCGGCGCCGCGGCCGCAACTCGTGAACTGCGACGGGGCGGTCGCCACCTCGGAGTGGCCTCTTCACTCGCGCGGTTCACCGCTGGTCCTCGGCCGCCACCCATCGTCGATATGCTTTTGCTCGGCGGTGCCGTCCTCTCGCGCATGAGCGTGACCATCACACCGCCGGAGGAGCGCACCTGCGAACTGTGCGGGCGCGAAGAGCGGTGGGACGACGAGGCCGACGGGTGGCGGATCGCGGCGGAGCCCGGAAACGTCTACTGTATCCACGAGTGGGACATCAACGGCTCGTTCGTTCCCCTCGAAGAGTAGCTGCCGACTGGACGATCTGGCACTTCTACTGCCCTAGCGAAGTCGCACGTATCATATAAATAGATATAATATTATTCCGGGGACTAGTAACCGAGATACTTGATCGATTCTGGTCCGTGTTAATTGTTCACCACCCGTGATGAATAATTACCTTATATTCCCTAATGTGTGTACGATGGATCCTACCCCTATCAGGGTCATGCCTTTACCTGTTCATTCGAAGCGAGACGTATGACCAAGTCACGTAGTACCACCCGGGGCGTACGCGACTCGGAGCCCTCGGGTCAGGAGGGGGGACTCGCGGATCCGACGGACGACCGGTCGAACTGCGGGATCGGCGGCGTCGTTGACCTTGACGGCGCGCCCACGCACGAGACCGTCACGGACGCGGTCTCTCTGCTCGAAAACCTCGAACACCGCGGGACGACGGGTGCCGAGGAAAACACCGGCGACGGCGCGGGGATCATGGTCGCACGGCCGGACGCGTTATTCCGCGACGTCGTCGAGGCGGACCTCCCCGAAGAGTACGCGGTCGGCTCCGTGTTCATGCCCCCGGAGCCGAGCGTTCAGGCGGAGATCCACGACGTCATCGCCGAGGTGTGCGCCGTCTACGGGCTGGAGGTGCTCGCGTGGCGGTCGGTTCCGACTGACAACTCCGACCTCGGCGCGACGGCCCTCGACTCGGAGCCCGAGGTGTCGCAGGTGTTCGTCGCCCCCGTCGAGGGCGCGGGGCTCGCCCAGCGGTTCACCAGCGAGGAGGACCGGGCCGACGACGCCGATCCCGACCTGCTCGGCTTCGACCGCGCGCTGTACGCCGCCCGGCGCGAGATCGAGAACGCGGTGTCCGAGGTCGACGGCGCCGGCCGCTTCTACGTCTGCTCGCTCGACCGGCAACGCGTCGTCTACAAGGGGCTGTTGAAGGGGTCGCAGCTCGCCGACTACTATCCGGACCTGACCGACGAGCGGTTCGCGAGCCACGTCGCCTTAGTCCACGCGCGGTTCTCGACGAACACGCTGGGCGCGTGGCACCTCGCGCACCCGTACCGCAACATCGTCCACAACGGCGAGTTCAACACGATCCGCGGGAACGTCAACTGGATGCGGGCCCGCGAGACCGACCTCGACCACCCGGCGTTCGGGGCCGAGCTAGACACGATCAAGCCGGTGATCGACGACCCGAACCAGTCCGACACTGCGAGCGTCGACAACGCGCTCGAACTCCTCCTCCAGACCGACCGCGACCTCCCGCACGCGCTGCGGATGCTGATCCCCGAGGCGTTCCGCGACGACGACCTGATGAACGACGACCGCGCCGACTTCTACGACTACCACGCGTCGCTCGTCGAGCCGTGGGACGGGCCGGCTCTCGTCATCGGCTTCGACGGCGAGCAGGTCGCCGGCGTCCTAGACCGCAACGGTCTCCGCCCGTGCCGCTACGAGGTGACGACTGACGACCGCCTCGTCGTCGGCAGCGAGGTGGGCGCGCTCCCGACCGAGCCCGCCGACGTGCGCCGCCGCGGGCGGCTCCGGCCGGGTGAGATCTTCGTCGCCGACCCCGAGGCGGGCCGGATCGTCCCCGACGACGAGGTGTTCGAAGAGCTCACCGACGAGAAGTACGGCGAGTGGGTCGCGGACGGGCAGGTCGACCTCGACGCGCTTACCGACGAGGACGGCGCCGCGGCGGGGATCGACGCCGACTCCACCACCGAGGGCGACGGGGAAGAGTCGAGGCCGACCGTCCGCGCCCACCAGGCCGCGTTCGGCTACACGACCGACTCGCTGAACCACCTCGTCGAACCGATGGCGACCGAGGGGAAGGACCCGGTCGGCTCGATGGGCGACGACACGCCGCTGTCCGTGCTGGCAGACGTCGACCGCCCCCTGTTCACCTACTTCAAGCAGCTGTTTGCGCAGGTGTCGAACCCCCCGATCGACTACATCCGCGAGGAACTCGTCACCTCGCTGGAGACCCGGATCGGGAACCAGCGCAACCTCCTCGCCGAGACGCCGGCCCACGCCGAGCAGATCGTCGCCGACACGCCGGTTCTGACGGACGCCGAGACCGGAGCGCTTCGCGACCTGCCCGGACCGGGCGAACGGACCCCCGGGGACGAGGGCGCGTCCGACGGCCCCGCGTTCGCCTCCGTCACCGTCGACGTCACCTACGACCGCGACGGCTCGCTGGTCGACGCCGTGAGCCGCGTCCGCGAGGACGCCGCGGCCGCCATCGAGGACGGGGCCGACGTGGTCGTCCTCTCCGACCGCGCCGTCGGGCCGGACCGGCTCGCGGTGCCGAGCCTGCTCGCGACCGGCGCGGTCCACCACCACCTCGTGCGCAAGGGGCTTCGCAACCGCGCGGGCGTCGTCGTCGAGTCCGGCGAGCCGCACGAGGTCCACCACCTCGCGACGCTCGTCGGCTACGGCGCCGACGCGGTCGACCCGTATCTCGCGTACGCCTCGATCGCCGACGTGGTCGCCGGCCCGGACGGCGCGGACGAGGACGAGGCGCTCGGGGCGTACCGGCACGCGCTGGAGGACGGGCTCCTCAAGACGATGGCGAAGATGGGCATCTCGACGATGGAGTCGTACCAGGGGGCCCAGATCTTCGAGGCGGTCGGGCTCGACTCCGACTTCGTCGCCGAGTACTTCGAGGGGACCGAGATCCGCACCGAGGGGATCGGGATCGAGCAGATCGAAGACGACCTCCGCACGCGCCACGCGATGGCTTTCGGCGCTGACCCCGAGCTGGAGACCGTCGGCGAGTACGAACACCGCTCCTCGGGCGTGAAACACGGCTGGAACCCCCAGACGGTCGGCACGCTCCAGCAGGCGGTCCGTGGGGGCGACTACGAGCAGTATCAGGAGTTCGCCGAACTGGTGAACGACCAGACTGAGGAGCTCCAGTCGCTGCGCGGCCTCCTTGAGTTCGACTCCGACCGCGACCCCGTGCCGGTCGAGCAGGTCGAGCCGGTCGAGTCGATCGTCGAGCGCTTCTCGACGGCCGCGATGAGCCTCGGGAGCCTCTCGCCGGAGGCCCACGAGAACAACGCCATCGCGATGAACCGCCTGGGCGCGAAGTCAAACACGGGCGAGGGCGGCGAACCGCCGGAGCGGTTCGACACCGAGAAGGAGTGTACGGTCAAGCAGGTCGCCTCCGGTCGGTTCGGCGTCACCTCGGAGTACCTCGCGAACGCCGAGGAGCTCCAGATCAAGATGGCGCAGGGGTCGAAGCCGGGCGAGGGCGGCCACCTTCCCGGCGAGAAGGTGAACGAGATGATCGCGCACGTCCGGTGTTCCACCCCCGGCGTCGGGCTCATCTCGCCGCCGCCCCAACACGACATCTACTCGATCGAGGACCTCAAGCAGCTCATCTTCGACCTGAAGGCCGCCAGTCCCGAGGCCGACGTCAACGTCAAGCTGGTCTCGGAGGCCGGCATCGGCACCATCGCGGCCGGCGTCGCGAAGGCGAACGCGGACGTCGTCCACGTCTCCGGCCACGACGGCGGGACGGGGGCGTCGCCGAAGACCTCGATCAAGAACGCCGGGCTCCCGTGGGAGCTCGGGCTCGCGGAGGCGAACCAGATGCTGCGCGCCACCGGCCTGCGCGACCGCATTCGCGTCTCGGCCGACGGCGGACTGCGGACCGGCCGCGACGTGGCGGTCGCGGCCGCCCTCGGCGCGGAGGAGTACATTTTCGGCACCGCCTCGCTCGTCACGTCGGGCTGCGTGATGGCCCGGCAGTGCCACGAGAACACCTGTCCGGTCGGCGTCGCGACCCAGCGCGAGGACCTCCGCCAGCGGTTCCCCGGCCAGCCGGACCACGTCATCAACTACATGACGTTCATCGCGCAGGAGCTGCGCGAGATCATGGCCGAGCAGGGGTACACCGAGCTGGCGGAGTTCATCGGTCGGCCCGGGCTGCTCGCCCAACGCGACACCGACCACGAGAAGGCGAAGCACCTCGACCTGTCGGCGGTCATCGCCGAGCCCGCCGGCGAGTCCCGCACGAAGGTCCGAGAGCAGGCGCACGGCGGCATCGACGACCTGCTCGACTGGGACCTCATCGACGAGGCCGCGCCCGCCATCGATGACGGTGCGCCGGTCGCGCTTACCCGCGACATCCGCAACGTCGACCGCGCGGTCGGCGCGACGCTCTCGAACCGCATCGTCTCCGAACACGGCGGCGAGGGGCTCCCGGACGACACGGTCTCGTGCCGCTTCGACGGCGAGGCGGGCCAGAGCTTCGGCGCGTTCCTCGCGCCGGGGATCACGCTGGAGCTGTCCGGCGCCGCCAACGACTACGTCGGCAAGGGGCTCTCCGGCGGCCGGATCGTGATCGACACGCCCGCGGAGGCGTCGTACGATCCGACCGAGAACGTCGTCGCGGGGAACGTCTGTCTGTACGGCGCCACGTCGGGCGAGATGTACGTCAACGGCGTCGCCGGCGAGCGGTTCGGGGTCCGCAACTCCGGCGTCAGAGCCGTCGTCGAGGGCGTCGGCGACCACGGCTGCGAGTACATGACCGGCGGCGTCGTCGCCGTCCTCGGCGACACCGGCCGCAACTTCGCGGCCGGGATGTCCGGCGGCATCGCGTACGTGTACGACCCCGACGACCGGTTCGCCGACCGGGTGAACCGCGGGATGGTGTCGGTCTCCGAGACGCTGGAGGGGTCCGACGAGCGGATGCTCCGCCGCCTCGTCGAGAACCACCGCGAGTACACCGACAGCGAGCGCGCGGCCGAACTGCTCGACGACTGGGAGGCCGCGCTCGACGACTTCGTCCGCGTCTTCCCCGACGCGTACGCCGAGGTCATCGCGGAGGGCAAGGGCGCCGACGTGCGCGAGGAGCCGCCCGCGCCCGCCGCCGCGGTGCCGGACGCCGACGCCGACGCGGCCGGGCAAATCTCCGGCGACGACTGATTCGCACCGCCTCTCACGGCATCGTCGAAGCCCGGGGTCGGCGATGGATTTCGACAGCTTGGAGGCGTACGGAACGCGTCTCTCGCACCGAGCGATTCCCAGGTCAGTCGCCACAGGATTATTATCGCCTTCGTTACTGGTCGGACCTGTGTCCGTGGACGAACACGGTCGCAACAGCACCGAGCCCTCACCGTCTCTCGATCCCGTCTCCCACCGGTTCAGCGTATGACCTCAAAATCGCGGGACCGGCCGGCCGGACTCGTACCGGTGGCCCTTCTCATCGCGCTCGCAGGTGAACTCCTCGGCGTGCTCCTCCTCGTCAAGACCGCCGTACCTACTCTCTTCCTCGCTGCGGCGAGTCTGCTCGCGCTCATAGCCGTTAATACGATCCGATCATCCGAACCGGACACGCACGAGCCGATCCGAAGCGACGAGACGAAGTGATCGACGGCGCCGGTTCAGGCCACTCGCCCGTCTCGACGGGACGCCGGTGAATATTTCACCGGCCACCGAGGCCGACCGGTCTCCCGATCAGTCGTCGAGCGACTCCGCGTCCACCTCGCTCTCCGTCGCCCGCTCGACCGCGCGGTCGACGTGGCGCTCGCGGGCGCGCTCGACGAACTCCTCCGGAAGCTCGTCTATCTCGCCGGCCTGAACGCCCCAGAGCTTCGCGTAGAGGCCGTCCGCGGCGAGCAGTTCGTCGTGGCTCCCCCGCTCGACGACCTCGCCGTCCTCCAACACCAGGGCGGTGTCGGCGTCGGTCACCGTCGAGAGCCGGTGCGCGATGACGAACGTGGTGCGGTCGGCCGCGAGGCGGTCGAGCGAGCGCTGGATCAGCATCTCCGTCTCGGTGTCGACTGCCGAGGTCGCCTCGTCGAGAATCAAGATCGCGGGGTCCTGAAGCACGACTCGGGCGATCGCGAGTCGCTGGCGCTGGCCGCCCGAGAGCTTCACGCCGCGCTCGCCGATCCGCGTCTCGTAGCCGTTCGGGAGTGAGGCGATGAACTCGTGGGCCTCCGCGGCCTTCGCGGCCTCGACGACCCGCTCGCGCACCTCGCTCTCCTCGGCGTCCGCTTCATCGATCCGCGTGAACCGCCCGTAGCGGATGTTCTCGGCGATGGTGCCGTCGAACAGCGTGGTGTCCTGCGCGACGTAGCCGACCGACGAGCGGAGGCTCTCGACGGTCACGTCGCGGACGTCATGACCGACGAGCGGAGGCTCTCGACGGTCACGTCGCGGACGTCATGACCGTCGACGCGGATCGCGCCGTCGGTCACGTCGTACAGCCGGAGGAGGAGCTTGAGCAGCGTCGACTTCCCCGCGCCGGTCGGTCCGACCAGCGCGACGGTGTCGCCCGGATCGGCCGAGAAGGAGACGCCGCTGAGAACCTCCTCGTCGGCGTCCTCGGGGTCGACGAGGGCGTTCCCGGGGTACGCGAAGGAGACCTCGTCGTACTCGACGGCGCCCGCCACGCCGCCGTGGTCGGCCGCGGCGTCGGCCGCGTCGCCGGTCGCGTCGTCAACTGCGTCCTCCGTCGCGTCGTCGACCGTGCCGTCGACGCCGCGGCCGCGCTTACTTCCGCCGTCGCTCCGGGTCTGGCCGCCGAGTTCGATCGCGTCGTCGTCGTCCTCGATGCGGACCGGGATGTCGCGCAGGCCGAACACGCGCTCGCAGGAGGCCTTCGCGTTCTCGTACTGGTCGATGATGTTCGACACCTCCGCGAGCGGGGCGACGAACTGCTGGGTGAGGAGGACGAACGTGACGAACGTCCCGACGGTCAGCTTCGTCGAGAAGGGGCCCGGCGGGCCGTTCGCGAGCCAGAAGCCACCGACCGCGAAGGTGGCGGCGAACGCCAGCCCGGCGAGCAGCTCCATCCCGGGGCGGTAGACGTAGTTGAGCCGGAGGATCGACATCGTGCGCCGGAAGTACGAGAAGGAGGCGTCCTCGACGCGCTCGCTCTCGTAGGCCTCCGTGTTGGAGGTCTTCACCAGCTCGACGCCCGAGAGCGCGTTCTCGAGGGCGGTGTTGAGGTCGCCGACGACCGAGCGCTGCGCGACGTACCGGGGTTCGACGGCGCGCATGAACCACAGCGTGAAGAGGAACATCAGCGGGATGGCGGCGAGGGTGATCACGGCCAGCTCGTAGTTGTAGTAGACGAGGACGGTCGCGATCCCGACCACCATCACGCCGAGGCGCGCGGAGTTCTGGAGGGCGTTGTCTAAGAACACCTCCAGGTTCGAGGCGTCATTGTTGAGGACGGACATGACCTCGCCGGTCTGCTTGTCGTCGAAGAAGGTCATGTCGAGCCGCTGCATCTGGTCGAAGGAGTCGGTGCGGACCGCGTGCATCACGCGGTGCGCGAAGTTGTTCGCCGCGATGCCGTAGACGTACGTGAACACGCCCGTCACGATGAACGACCCGAAGATGAGGATCACTGAGAGGTGGAACTGGGCGGCCTCCGCGGTCGGCAGCCATGCGTCGGGAACGATCGGGAGCGTGTAGGGGCCGGAGCCGGTGAAGACGGCGTCGATGGCGACGCCCAGCACCACCGGCGGGATCAGCCCCGCGACCCGGGCGACGACGTTGGCGACCATCCCGATCACGAGCCAGTGCGCCTCGGACGCCCCGTACTCGCGGAACAACCGCCCGAGCGGTCGGTCCACCCGGTCGCGGTACACTTCGAAGGCGTTGCGCTCGTCGGCAGCCATAGCCGTATGAGCGCCGGAAGCCCCATGTATCCGGCGGCTTCGGCGGCCCGTTCCGGGTTCCGACGACGCGAATCCTGGCCCCCGAGGAGGCGAACAAACCCGCCTGAATACAGCGGCGCGCGCCTCCGAGCGCCCGAGGGGGGCGCGAGGAGCGCGACGAGGCCGGGGAGGTGTGTGGAGCGGGGCCGT